>NZ_CATZLL010000010.1:0-211426 GCF_958415495.1 Ralstonia flaminis
ACATCCCAGACATCCCAGACATCCCAGACATCCCAGACATCCCAGACATCCCAGACATCCCAGACATCCCAGACATCCCAGACATCCCAGACATCCCAGACATCCCAGACATGTCACCCATGTCACCCATCATATCCGCCATCGTCAGCCATTCGGCCTTGTCGACAGCTGGCACAGGGGCTTGCACACCCGGACGCACGGCGAGAGTGCCGCGGGCGTACCCGGTCCGGTCCATCGTCTGGGCAAACACTGTGTGGGCCTCGTCCGTTGGAGCGACCACTACGTCGCAGGTCTCGCCAGGGCCGAAGCGGAACTCATCGACCGACACCGGCTCGATATCCTGTCCGTCGACCTGCACCACCTTCATTTTCAGGCCCGGAATGCGAACGTCATAGAACGTGTTGCCGGCCCCATTGATGAAGCGCAGCCGTACCGTCTGGCCCGGAGAAAATAGGCCGGTCCAATTCCCCGCTGGCGTCACGCCATTCATGAGGTAGGTCAGCGTTGCGCTGGAGAGATCCGCCAGATCGGTCGGATTCATCCGCATCTGGTTCCACATCCGTCGCTTGTCCATGGCAGAGGTCCATCCCTCACGCGAGACGTCGCGAAAGAAATCGACCACGGTCGGCTGGTTATAGTTGTAGTAGTCGCCCTGGATCTTGAGCTTGGTTAGGACGCGCATCGGATCCTCGTCCGTCCAGTCGGAGAGCAAGACGGTGTAATCGCGATCGGCCCGCACGCGGTCCTCGCCCGCGGGGTCGATAACGATGCCCCCATACAGCCCAGTCATTTCCTGGAAGCCGGAGTGCGAGTGGTACCAGTAACTGCCGCTCTGCTGTACCTTGAAGCGATACGTGAATGTTTCGCCCGGAGCGATCCCAGAAAAGCTGATCCCGGGTACGCCGTCCATCTGGAACGGCAGAATGATGCCGTGCCAATGAATTGACGTGGGCTCCGGCAGACGGTTGGTCACCCGGATGGTGACCGTGTCACCTTCACGCCACCGCAACGTTGGGCCAGGCAGCATGCCATTGATGGTAGTCGCCATGCCTGGCTTGCCGGTAAAGTTCACTGGGGTCTCAGCGATCACCAGATCGAATTCGGTGCCCCGCAGCACGGGCGCGGTGCCAAAGGCTGTGCCCTGGGCCTGCGACGCCCGCGCGGGCATCCCGCCCAAGCCCAGGCCAGCGATCACCCCTCCGGCGGCCAAGCCTTGCACAAATCGCCTCCGCGGAAGGTTCGGAAGCACCACGCCCATTGCACGATTGCTGCGCATCTCTTTATTCCTTGCGTAAGTCCCTGATGAGATTTGTACGGCAGGAGCAGCCTAATCACTCCAAGGCTACCTTAACCTGACCGAAACATTACATATTGGTCAGGTTGGTCAGCAACCATGCCGCTCCATGTACGCTACACGATACCGGTCGCACTTTTCGTGCGCCATAAGTAATAAAGAGACAGACATGAAGCTCCTTGTTGTCGAAGACGAATCCAAGACCGGCGAATATTTGCAGCAGGGGTTGTCGGAAGCCGGCTTTGTTGTGGACCTTGCCCGCAATGGCTTGGACGGCCGACATCTTGCAATGACGGGCGACTATGACCTCTTGATTCTTGACGTGATGTTGCCCGATCTCGAAGGGTGGCAGATCCTGCACGCACTGCGCTCAACTGAACTGGCTGTGCCGGTGCTGTTTCTGACCGCGCGCGATAGCGTCGCTGATCGGGTCAAGGGCTTGGAACTAGGCGCGGACGATTACTTGGTGAAACCTTTTGCATTCGCGGAATTGCTCGCCCGTGTTCGGAGCCTGCTTCGACGAGGCAGTGCGCCATCACTTGCAGAACGCATCCAGGTGGCCGACCTGGTGCTGGATCTGACTCGCCGTCGTGCTTCCCGTGGCGGTCAGCGAATCACGTTGACCAGTAAGGAGTTCTCGCTGCTGGAACTGCTAGCCCGCCGTCATGGCGAGGTGTTGCCCCGGTCCCTGATCGCCTCCCAAGTCTGGGACATGAATTTCGACAGCGACACTAACGTGATCGACGTCGCCATTCGACGCCTGCGCGCCAAAATCGACGATAACTTCGAACCTAAATTGATCCATACCGTCCGTGGCATGGGCTATGTCCTCGAAGGTCCGGAGGACGGGGAGTAATGAGGCGCCATTCACTAACGGCGCGGCTGACCGCGTATTTCTCCTTGTCATCAGCGGCCATGTTGTTGGGCCTCGGCATTCTGATCGCCCTGGCCATGGAGGAGCATTTTGCAGTGGAAGACTTTACGGCGTTGGGCGAGAACGTGAACGTTATTCGCCGGGTGGTTGAGAGTAGCTCTGCACCCGAGGTCTCTAGTCGGCTCAACGACGTGCTACAGCACCGCACGGATCTGATTGTGCGAGTCCAGGCGCCACAGGGTCAGGCCTTGTTTGCCACCCCCGACTTTGACTTTGCGGAGGTGTTGGCCGTGCTACGCAAGGCAGGCCGTCATTCCGGGGCCCTTGTTTGGCAGCAGGGCGAAGAGCAATACCGGGGTGTGCATATGCAAGTGCCACTGCGCGACGGCGATGCGCTCGACGTGTTGGTGGGCATCAATACGGAGATCCATGCGCATTTCCTACGAGCGTTTCGGAAGACGTTGATGCTCTACATCGCGTTGGCCGCCTTGGCGAGCGGCCTATTCGGATGGTGGGCGGCCCGGCGCGGGCTGTTGCCATTGCGCGCAATGGCTTCGCGAGCGAAGTCTGTAACTGCCGACCGCCTGAACGAACGGATGCCGGTTGATATGGTACCTGTCGAGGTTGCCGATCTTGGCGTGACGTTGAACGGCATGCTCGCGCGCCTGCAGGGCGATTTCCAGCGACTCACCGACTTCTCGACCGATATCGCACACGAGCTACGCACACCGATCACCAACCTGTTGACGCAAACCGAGGTGGCACTCTCACAGACTCGCGAGCCTGCGAAATACAGAGACGTCCTTGCTTCAAACGTGGAAGAGCTGCAGCGGCTGGCTCGGATGGTGTCGGACATGCTTTATCTAGCCAAGATGGAGCACAACCTGACGCTGCCTAGTGCCGAGATGATCGAGCTTGCCGACGAGGTGCGTGCCCTCTTTGAGTTCTACGATGCGTTTGCAGAGGACAAAGCCGTGCAGTTGCAAGTGGAAGGACAAGCGCAGGTGCGCGGCGATCGGCTCATGCTCAGACGCGCCTTCAGCAATCTGTTGTCGAATGCAATACGGCACACGCCCAGGTGCGGCCGTGTGATCGTTTCCATCAAGCCAGGCGAGGAGGATCTCGCCGTGACGATCGACAACGACGGCGAAGCGATTGCTCCTGACGTGCTGCCGTTCATCTTCGAGCGCTTCTTTCGTGCAGACAAGTCACGCGCGCGTCCCGAATCTGACGGAGCAGGCCTTGGCTTGGCCATCACCAAAGCAATCGTTCTCGCCCATGGGGGAATCATTTCTGTTACACGCGCGCACGACCGTACTCGATTTACCGTCCGGCTGCCGATCCGCTCCTGAACTTTGGGCGTCCGCTCGCTGACGTGATGCGCCGGCTCGACCAGGATGACGGCACAGGCGCAGTCCAACCTGTCCGAAATCTTGCTTACCTATGACGTTTTTGAAAGTATGTGCACGCATCACAACATGGCGACAGCATTTCTCCACAAGCACCAAGGCCCAGGCTCTCTCCTTGCTCCACGTGCATCGTGCCATTTCGGCACGTCGCCAATCAAGGAGAACCCAAATGCCTCACCAATACTTCCAAACCTGCATCGATGAATGCGCCGCGTGTCACGTGGCGTGCCTGCACTGCGCCGCCTCCTGCCTGACCGAAAAGGACGCTCTGACATTGAGCACCTGCATTCGGCTGGATCTCGATTGCGCTGATATCTGCGGGACCGCCGTGGGGTTGATGGCGCGAGGCAGCACCCAAGCCAATGCCATATGCGAACTGTGCGCGAGAATCTGTCAAGCTTGCGCCGCCGAGTGTGCCAAGCACTCCCATGAGCACTGTCAGGAGTGCGCGCGCGCCTGCGAGAAGTGTGCCGACGCCTGTCGTGCCATGCATTGAGGGTGGCATACCGGATCAATCTCGCTGATCTGGCGCAGTTGTAATACGAGGGTCACGTTTCTGTCAGCCTCAGCCTTCTACACTGCCGTGACTAGCAGTGTCTTGTTTCAACTTGAAGAAGGAGAACGCGATGAACATCCTGAAAAAATCCGCATTGATGGGGGCAGCGTTGCTGGCGCTCGGTATCAACGTCGCCAACGCGTCAATGGCTACCGGCGCGCGCGACCCCTATACCGATGGCGGTCACGCGATGGGCAAGCGCGACCCCTATACCGATGGTGGACGCGCAGCGCGCGACATCTACACCGATGGCGCGCATTCGATGGGCACACGCGATCCCTACACGGACGGCGGTCACCAGTAACTGAAAGCTCAACCCCGGAACACCCCCTTCCGGGCTTTCCCCCTCACCCCGGAGCGCACCTCCGGGGCTTTTTTGCACGTCGAGGCATTCGCTGCACGTGCTCGCTGGACTGACTCATCAATCCGCTTCAATCGCTCTAGTGCCGCGCACTCTTGCTCGCCGACGCACGATAGCCTTCGTGGCGCTTCCGGCCGATGAGCATGTGTAGGGGAACGGCCGCAACAGCGGCGATGCCCATCACAAGGTGCGCAGTCTTTGCAAGACCACTCCAATCTTCGGGGCCGTAATACAGACCATAGGCGCTGATGGTCAGCAGCAAGAACACGATTCCCGTCAACGTGCCGGTCACGCGGTTGCGGCGCGCGACCCACGCGAAGCGGATGTGCTGCGGCAGCATGGAACCGAAGAGAATCAGGCTGCAGAACGCAAAGGCGCCGTGCAATTGCAGTATCTGGCGGACGACCGGCGCATCCGCCCATTGAAGCAGGTCATGCAAAACTGTCCACACCAGTCCAGACACCGCTACCGCTAGTAATACGGCGAGAGCAAGCCAATAGTGATACGGATGCAAGCGGATGCCTGTCCCTTTAAGCGGATGTCGATGCGAGGATTGCGTCATGATGCAACAACGTGTGCGTGATAACTCGATAGCGCGCGGATCGTGGAAGGGGCCGTCGTGCCCGCAAGCATGGCAACCTTGGTAAGAGCGTCCGCCCAGATACAGCGAGGAGCGATAACGGTGACAGTCCGCTCTGCGCAGGGCGCCTCCGTCAGTATTTGTTGCGATCGAATGGACTCAGTACCGGGAGGCAATCCGAAGCTTTCTGCGAAATAGTGACCGCTGGTGGCCGCGGCCCCGTGGGCGAGCATACCGAGTAATTCCAGCCGAGCCGGCGCGTTGGCACTGCGTACGTGGATGGGCTGCGCATGTGTGCCAAAGACGCGCAGATCCCCTCCAGCCGAAACGGCACCACTGCGGATGCCGTGGTGCCGTAAACTCAGGACGGCCATGTCGACGGCAAAGCCTTTGGCGATGCCACCGAGGTCCAACCATAGCGGGCGCCGCTTGCCGATGCGATTTTCACCGAGCGTCACCACGTCCGCAATCCGCGCGTCGACTTCCGCTGTCGGCCCCGCCGGGCGGGGCAGAATCTTGTGTGCCACCAACATGCGGGCCACGGTGGGGTCGAACACGCCGCCGGTACGCTCGTGCATGCGCTGGGCCTCGCGCAGCACACGCATGGTCCAAGGGTGAACGCGGACCGCTTCGCCTACCGACGCCGCATGCAGACGTGACAAGTCGCTATCCGAGCGCTGGAAGCTCATCAACGCCTCGGCTTGCTCGATTACGGAGAACGCCGCTGCGATGGCGGTTTCTGCCAAGTGAGCGCAGTCCTGGGGATACACATCGTCAATGCGAACTTCAACGAAAGTCCCCAATAGCGGTTTGGAGCGACGAATCACATCTTGGCTAGTAAGAGGTCATACACAGCCAGCACCCGCTTGACTCCCTGGGTGATGTGTTTGCATGAGAGCGTCGCGCCACTGATGTTACGGATGTCTTTACCAAGCTGCACAGCATCCTGCGCGGTCTTACCAACAAACTGGGCACGCCAGTCGGCATTGCGCACCTCATAGCCATACGTTTCCTGGTACGTCAGGATATCGACGGCGCGCACGGCTCCCTTGGCGTCGAGCGCCACGGCATACGTGATTTTTTCATGCTTGCCCACCACGCGATCCACGATGAACCAGCCGCCAGTCGACACTTTCCAGACCCCCTTGTCATTGAATGGCTCGTGTACCCCGGAGCGCTCGTTCAATGTTTCGCGAATCTGGTCCGTAATCTGGAGAGGCACGGCCTGAAAACTCGCGCCAGGAAACATCTGCGCCTGAGCCTGTTGAACTGTCAGGTATTCCGTCGCTTGGACGGGCACGACCAGCACCGCAAGCGGCACTGCCGCCATGGGAGTCCACTTCATGTCTGTCTCCGTATCAATGGACGCGCTTCAAAATGGGAACCCCACCTTGACCATGAACTCGTTGCGCGCATGCTCGTCACCGAAGATACGGTTGCCTGCCACTACGTCCGCCTGGTCCTCGTTGTAGGTTTTGACTACGGGCAATTGGTGGCGCCACGCGGCCGTTACCCACCAGTGTTTGGTGGCGTAGTGCAAATTGGGGCCAAGAAACCACGCGGAGTGATCACGACGGTTATAGCGATACCCCTGGAATTCACGATGGTTGCGCGCCTCCATGCCCAGGCTCAGGTTGTCGGTCAAGCGATAGGACACGCCGGCGGTCAGATCAAGCATGGAAGCACGCTCAATATCACCCATGGCGGTTTTGTCGCGCTCATGGGCACCGAGAATATTGGCGGCAAAAATGAGCCGATCATCCAACCAGTTCTTCTGCAAGATGATGCGCCATTCGAGATCGCGCTCACGGGGCCCCAGTTCTGGCTCGATGTACAGTGCCAAGCCGATCGGATCAGTCACTGGGTTCATGAGTTGGTAGATCGCTTCGAGTGAAACAGTCTCGAAGCGAGTCTTGCGGTAACGCCCAGTCGGATCGTCATTGGGACCGAGATCTGTCAGCGGCCCACGCGTGGTGCCATCAAGACCATTCCGATTGGCGTTCACGTAGCTCCAGTTGAAATAGCCGGCCAATTGGAATTTGTCCGTCACGCCGTACTCGACTTCTTCGCGGTTGAGCAATCCGCTATAGGATCCTTGGGACTGGCCCCGCTGCAGGAAAGACTGGTGCTCGAATTCGAAGCGGCCTTTGGGCATAACGTCGGCCGTGTAAATCCACCCGAACGGCGATTCGCCGGCAAGCGCAGTTGTGGAACACAGCCAGGCAAGCGCCCCAGCAAGCCAAACCTTCCCCCAATGCGTGCTTTTTGTAGCACCTTGCATTTGACTCCCCTTCCGAAATAAGGAGATTGTAAGGGAGAATGAGAATTGTTCGCAATAGCCTCGTGAAGCGGCGAATGCTGGGATCAGAGTCGGGTCGCACGGAGTCGCAGCGCATTGGCGACCACCGATGCCGAACTCAAGCTCATCGCCAATGCGGCAATCATGGGTGATAACAGAAGTCCGGTAAAAGGATAGAGCACGCCGGCAGCCAATGGCACACCCAGTGCGTTGTAAAGGAAGGCGAAGCCGAGGTTTTGCTTCATGTTGGCAATCGTTGCCTCGGATAAGGCGCGGGCACGGGCAATGCCCCGCAGGTCGCCTTTCACGAGGGTAACCTGGGCGCTGTTCATCGCGACATCGGTACCGGTACCCATCGCAATACCCACGTCGGCTTTGGCGAGCGCCGGTGCATCATTGATGCCGTCGCCTGCCATCGCTACAACCAAGCCTCGTTCTTGAAGTGTGGCGACCAACGCCAGCTTATCCGCAGGCTTGACCTCGCCGCGAAACTCAACAATGCCAAGTTGTTTTGCGACGGATTGGGCGGTCACGTTTCCGTCGCCGGTAGCCATCACGATCCGAAGCCCATCGGCTCTGAGTTGGGTCAGGGCCTGCGGTGTTGTCGTCTTCACGCGATCGGAAACCGACAGCAGGCCAGCAAGGACCCCATCGACCGCCAGGTACATCACACTGGCGCCTCGGGCTCGCATGGCGTCTGCCTCGGTGGAGGCGGCATCGACAGCAACCGCGTGCGCCTGCATCAGCGAGGTGTTGCCGAGCGCCAGGCTTCGCCCAGCGACGTGTCCTCTCACGCCGATCCCTGACGCGGATTCAAAATCTTCCGGCCGCTCGAGCGCGAGCCCCTGTTCGCGCGCTTGCGCCACGATCGCAGCGGCCAAGGGGTGCTCACTACCTTGGTCCAGACTGGCCGCCAAGCGCAAGACGTCCATGTCGGAAAATCCATTGAGGCCAATGGCCCGATCGAATGAGGGGCGCCCTTCGGTCAACGTGCCTGTCTTGTCCACAATAAGCGTGTCGACCTTGCGCAGGTTCTCGATTGCTGCGGCATCCCGAAAAAGAATGCCGTGTTCGGCCCCTTTGCCGCTGGCCACCATGATGGACATGGGCGTGGCAAGCCCGAGCGCGCACGGGCAAGCAATGATCAGCACGGCGACCGCATTGATCAAGCCGTGGGCCCAACTCGGCTGTGGACCCCAGATCCCCCAGGCGAAGAGCGTCATGACGGCGATGCCGACCACACCGATCACAAAGACGCCCGCCACCTTGTCTGCCATCCGCTGCATCGGCGCCTTGGAACGCTGTGCTTGCGCAACCATTTGTACGATTTGCGAGAGGACCGTCTGCGCGCCCACTTTCTCGGACCGGACCACGAGTGCGCCCGAGGTGTTCATGGTGGCACCGATCACATGGTCGCCCGCGCGTTTGGAGACGGGAATCGGCTCACCGGTGATCATCGACTCGTCGAGCGCGCTCGCGCCCGCGACCACAACGCCATCCACGGGCACCTTTTCACCGGGTCGCACACGCAGCAAATCGCCCACATGAACATGGGCAATGGGAACATCCTCTTCGCTGTCGTCTGCGTTGATACGCCTGGCCGTTTTCGGGGCCAAGCCGAGTAGAGACTTGATTGCGGCTGAGGTCTGCGAGCGGGCTTTCAGTTCGAGCATCTGCCCCAGCAGTGTCAATGAAATGATGACGGCCGCCGCTTCGAAATACACTTGCACCCGGCCGGACGCCGCAAAGGTAGAGGGAAACACACCCGGCGCAACGACCGCTACCGCGCTGTAAAGATAGGCAGCCCCCGTGCCCAGGCCGATGAGCGTCCACATGTTCGGGCTGCGGTATACAAAGGATTGGGCACACCGTCTGAAGAATGGCAATCCCGCCCAAAGCACGACCGGTGTGGCCAGTGCCAACTCAAACCTGTCTTGCCATGCTGGATCGAGGCGAGTCAATCGGTGTCCAGCCATGGCCAGCACAAAAACAATCGCCGTCAATGGAAAGCTTGCCCAGAATCGCCGCCGGAAGTCCGCAAGCTCCGCATTCTCTTCCTCCTCTACCGCGGGCATGACCGGCTCCAGCGTCATACCGCATTTGGGGCACGTGCCGGGATGATCCTGGCGAATCTCCGGATGCATCGGGCAGGTGTAAACCGTGGGCGCGAACTCCGTCGTTGATGAGACGCCTGCTTTGTCGCTCTCGACAGCCTCGGGCACGGGGGGCGAATGAGCGTGTTGGTCGTCGCTGTCGCATAGGCGTTGGTGCGTGTACTCGTTGTGTGTTTGCGGTGCGTTGGCGTTTTCCTGGCGCGAAGCTGCTTCTTTGTGGCTGTGCTGGCGGGTCATGCTCGGCATCCTGTGAGGAAAGAGTGGCGCGCTACGAAGGTCGTAGTGAGCATAGCGGTCTGGCACAGGAGGAGCAATGGTGAGCGAAGACAACAACGCCGCCGTTGCACCCTCCGCCCTGGGCATGCCCCATGCTACCGACATTGAGTCCCGTTGGGGACTATCGTTCGTAACGCAGGACCACAACCTTCCAACATAGGGAGAGGATCGTGAGCGACAGCATTTCACTGGGCAGCGTGGGCCGCCGCAAGTTTTTGCACCGGATGGCTGGCACGGTCGCAACCGCGTTCGGCGGGACAATGGCCGCGCCCATATGGGCACAACAAGTTCAGAACTATCCGGGTGCGCTTACGGGGACCGACTTTGACTTGACTATTGGACGCACGCTCGTCAATTTCACTGGGCGCGCACGCTATGCCATCACCGTGAATGGGTCGATCCCAGCGCCGATACTGCGATGGAAGCAGGGGTCAAAGGTGACACTGCGGGTCACCAACACACTGGACACGCAAACCTCGATCCACTGGCACGGCATCCTCGTTCCATTTGCGATGGATGGTGTGCCCGGCGTGTCATTCCCTGGCATTCCCGCTCACCAGACATTCATCTACACGTTCAAGGTGAGGCAGGCCGGCACCTACTGGTATCACAGTCACACGCGTTTTCAGGAGCAGCTCGGACTCTACGGCCCATTGGTAATCGAACCACAAGAGCCAGATCTCGTCCGCAGTGACCGCGACTACATTGTCATGCTGAGCGATTGGACGGACGAAAATCCAGACAGCGTGTTCCTACATCTGAAGCAATCGAGCGATTTTTATAACTTCCAGCTACCTACGGTCGCCGACTTCGTTGACGACACAAGGACAGTGGGCATCTCGGGAGCGCTCAAACGTCGGCGCATGTGGAACGAGATGCGCATGAACCCTACCGACCTCGCCGACGTATCAGCCGCCACTTATAGCTATTTAGTCAACGGCGCCACTCCCTTTGCCAACTGGACGGCCATCGCGAAGGCCGGCGAGCGCGTACGACTGCGCTTTATCAATGGATCGGCTACCACTACCTTCGACGTCCGGATTCCGGGTCTAACGATGCGCGTTTGCGCAGCGGACGGGCAAGACGTCGAAGCGGTGGACGTCGACGAGTTCCGGATCGGGGTGGCCGAGACCTACGATGTGTTGGTGCAAATGCCCCAGGATGCTGCATACACGATCTTTGCTCAGGCGATGGATCGCAGCGGCTACGCACGTGCCACACTCGCGCCGGAGCCGGGCATGCGCGCCGAGGTTCCACCGATGGACCCTAAAACTTGGCTCTCCATGGCGGACATGGGAATGGAGACTAGCGGGATGGCTATGGGCAGAGAACAGCCCGGTACCACGATGCGAATGCCAAACAACGGATCCCACTCCGCCCCCCGCCATTCAATGCCGGAGATGAGCGGACCCGTGGCCGATATGCAAGACAAGCAACCGCAGTCAGGCCATGAAGGAATGGCATCCCCCATGCCGATGCCGCCACGCCAAAAGCCCATGATTTCTCCGCCAATGACGATGTCGGTCATGCAGACCGGCCCCGAAGTCGACATGCGTTCCATGAATCCTTCGAAGTCGCTCGCCGACCCCGGTCCAAGATTGCGCGACAACGGCCGTCGGGTATTGGCCTATGCGGATTTGCGAACGCTCGCCCCCCCATTGACGCTCGGCCCCCGGGCCGCGAAATCGTCCTGCACCTGACCGGAAACATGCGCCGGTTCATTTGGGGGTTCGATGGCAAGAAGTTCTCCGAGGCTGAGCCAATCCGTTTGTATTACGGCGAACGGGTGCGGATCACCCTCGTCAACGACACCATGATGAACCACCCCATGCATTTGCACGGCATGTTTAGCGAATTGGAGAACGGTGAGCGCCAAGCCCTCGTTCGCAAGCACACCATCAACGTTCAACCGTCCAAGCAGATCAGTTTCCTCGTGACGGCAGATGCCCCGGGGCAGTGGGCATTCCATTGTCACCTGCTGTATCACATGGAAGCCGGCATGTTCCGCAAGGTGGTTGTGGCCTAACCCATCGGCTAAGGAGCGAGTCATGTTGCCAAGAGTGCAAAGATGGCTGTGTTTGGTCGCCGCGCCGCTGGCGCTTACTGTGGACGCCGCAGGCGCACAGACAGCAGGCTCCTCCATGCAAGCCATGCCACAGAAGCGACAGGGCATGCCTGACCAAGTTCTCAGCCAGGGAGCAAACATGTCCGCATCACCCGAACGGGCCGCTAATACCGAGGAAAGCGGCATCAACGTCATCCTTAAGAGCGATGAGCCTCGCGTGCCCATGCGAGATCCCAAGCGAGGCATCACCATGCCGGGAAACACCATGGCCGACAACGACGTTTATCACCAATTCTTGTTCGACCGGTTCGAAGCCATACGCGCTCCCGCTGCCACCGGGTTGGCGTGGGACATGCACGGATGGATCGGAAAGGACATCAATAGGCTGTGGCTCAAACTGCAGGGTATGCGGCTATTCGGTAAGACCGAAGATGCAAAAGTTGAGGCGCTGTGGGGACATGCATTTGCTCCGTTCTGGGATTGGCAGACGGGCATTCGGCGCGACTTTGGTGGCGGGCCGGCGCGCACATGGGCAGCGTTCGGAATCCAAGGCCTTGCGCCTTACTGGTTCGATGCAGAGGCGACACTGTACGTCAGCAACGCGGGGCGCGTGGCTGCGCGTGTACGCTCTACCTACGACGTCCGCTTCTCACAGCGCATCGTCCTGACTCCCGAAATCGAAGCGAACGCCTACGCAAAGACTGACGAGGCACGGGAAATCGGCAGCGGGCTGGCTGACCTCCGGCTAGGTCTGCGACTCCGATACGAAGTCCGCCGCGACTTTGCTCCGTATATCGGCGTGGTTTGGGGCAAGAAGATGGGCAAGACCGCCGACTTTGCGCGAGCGGCGGGGCAAAGCGCGACAGATAGGCAAATCATTGCCGGCATACGGTGGTGGTTCTGAATGGGGGCATGGCCCTTTTTTTGTGTACCTCCCCTGAGGCTCATCTTCGGTATGAGCGCCTTACCGAGACGTAATTCGCGAGTCATCGAAGGGAGAGGAATGCCTCTCTAGAATCGTTCACACCACTTGACGCTCCAGGAGAAAACGATGAATCGCAATGGACTTGCTTCGCTCATGCTCGCAGTCCTCTTTGCCGCAAGCTCGGCGGCATGGGCCTCTGACAAATTCCGCGGTGACGGCGGGGACAATTGGATCGAACACGTGCGGCAAAGCCCGTCGGCACCCCCGTCGAATATGAACAAGACCGCATTGTTGTTCGGCTCACCTGCCCCTGCGTCAATGGCTGCGCGCACGGTGGTAGTGAAGCCCGGGATGAAGTACATCAATGTTGACTCCGGTGAGACCATCGCATTCTCCACGGGGACCGGGACGCAAGCGTGGACATTCATTGAAGCGATGCAGAGCACCTCGGTCGACCTGGGCGTTCTGCTGCCGGATGCACCCGAAGCCAAGGGAGTGCGTGTCATCATCGCGCGCAGCACCTGGTTCACCGGCAGTTAAAATACCACCAGCCCTGTCACGCCTCACACGGTTGTGCAGGGCTGGTTTCATTGCACCGCTTTGCTCGTCGCCAAGCGATCAGAGCCGTGACCTGGATCCCTGTGTTGACGAACTGCAATGCAATCAATGCAAATTGCTTGGTCTCCCAGTACACGAACACCAGGCCCATGTTGCCGGCAATCCAGGCTAGATAGCCGCGCGGGTCTTTGCGGGCAATGAATAGCTGGCCGGTTAAGCCGGCCAAGATAACGAAGAGTTGCAGTGGGCTCACGGTGATTTTTCGACTGTTGCGGCGGTTTCGCTACTGTGTCAGAACAGTGCAACGCGCAGTCTCTGCAACAGAGGCACATTGCCCGCTCATTCTTGGCTTTTGCCGTGCGGGCTAACGTCTGCCTCAGGTGTTGCACGCGGAGAAATTAAGGCGCCGCTGTACTGACGACCACCATCATTGGAGTCCAAGCCTCCATAGCCAGTTCTCTCGCTTCCCCCGGCTCCAACACCAAATCGATCGGTTGCGTGCCCGGTAGTGCGCCGATCCCGCCTGCGTCTTGTATATCCAAGCGGAGTTTCACGGAAACGCTTCCACGGTTGACCAGCCGCATGGAATAGCGCTGTTGAGACGAAAGCGTTTTGGACAGAATATCGCCCCGTTTGAGCGAAACGTCGATCTCTTCAGGGAGTGCGGATGAGGGCTGCATGCCGCCCAACGTCACGACGGGGTTGTGGGTGCCGAACCCATGTTCGAGATGCAGGACGAAGGCGCTTGCAATCGTGGGAAAGCTGGCAAGGGTTGCCAATATCGATATGACAGTACTTTTTCTCATGGCATCGTCTCCTGATGTAACTGCCCTAAGGCGTGTTGAGGCTGTGCTGTCCAGTGTTTGCGTTGGTGAGACATGGGTCACTTATCGAGGGGGGGCACGCGCGCACCGGAAAACGTCCAACGGCGGTGGAGATTGAAATTGATCAGGACCAAGACCCCGGTTGCGGTCACCTGCGCAACCAGATAGTGGAACCCTAAAGCGAGGAGGGATGCCAGTGCCCAGGCGTTGATCAACAATGCCAGCATCCATACGAGGGCGAATCGGGCGAGCGTCTCCGGGATCTTGGCTGACGCATCGAAGACCCACCGCCGACTGACCGAGTAGTTGAGCACCAGCCCCACCAGCGCCGCAATGGTTGATCCGAGCACAGGCTCGGTCCCCATTTGGACCAGCGCGTATAGGGTCAGATAGTGAGCGGCGGTGGAAACACCGCCGCTCGCGAGGTACCTGTAGAAGCGATGTCGATTCGTCATGGCGGCTCATTCTCGTAGGTGTATCGGACACGTGTAAATGGCGGGTTCCTGTTCGTTGAGTCGCTACCTTACTCCTTGACCGCAATGGCGAGCAGTGAGCCGCCGGCCGGAAAGTGAATGCCGCGGGTAAGCAAGCGAGACTCAACGTTGCAGACCGTCGAGAACAGGCGATTAAGCGTTTTCCCGATACGAAAGCCTTCGTCAACTTCCTGCTCGGTCCGTGCGATCTTTTGATGCAGACGCGAAAGAACCATGACCGGTAGCAGCAGCGACATAAAGGAGTTGACATAGAGCGGTCGGAACCCGGTGGCGCGCAACTTTTCAATGAGATCCCGGCGCGTATAGCGACGTTTGTGCTTGGCCGCATCGTCCACGCGGCTCCAGAGCCGGGGGTGCTGGGGCACTGTCAAGATCAGCCCGCCACCGCGCCGGCAGGCCTTGTACATCTCACTTAGGGCACGTCGATCATCATCGATATGCTCGATGACATCAAAGGCGCCGACCACCTCAAATGCCTCAACAAACGGTATCGCGCGAGCATCCATTTGCAAGAACTTCGCCCCGCAATGACGGCGCGCCATCTGGAGTGCATTCAGCGAGGGTTCCCCACCGCACACTTCTGCGTGCCGAAACCGATCTGCAATCGCGGCTAGGTTCTCCGCTGTGCCGCAGCCAACTTCCAGAAACGACTGGAGCTGCGGGAAATGGCGCTGCAGCGCCCACACGATTAGCCTGCGGCGATGCACGAACCAAAAGTGGTCAGCCTGCAGCTTTTGGTATTCCTCGAACAGCGGCTCATGGAAGCCGTCGTTGTCCTGCAGCATCTCGGGCGCCAAGCAAGCGACGCCATCACGGATGGTGGCTCGCCAGCCACAAGCGCTGCACGACCAAGCGAAGGGCCTCAAGGGTGTATGGCAACTTACACAGATATGCACGGCAAACTCCTACGCAGCAAGCAACTGCGCCATTGACGGCGTCCTGGTTGCTTGCTGACGAAACACTCGATTTCCCTTGGCGCGTGTAGAGGCGCTGCCAAAGGTCTTGCCGATGCGCCGTCTGCCTCCTCTTACAAAAGCGAAAGCTGGCTCGCCATCGGCGATGCGTGTTAGACAACCAGCCGAGGAGGCCGTAGGAGAAGGTCCGGGACGAAGCTGAGAAAGTGAGCGCGAGACGAACGATGTGTTTTCAATCTCGGCTGGTAAGCGGACATGGTCAGTCCCGCCAACATCGCATGCTGCGGAACTTCCCCGCAAGACGGACATGACTTGCAGCGGTCGTCGAAACGAACGGGCGTGGCTTTTCCATGGTGGTCATGACAATGCTCATGGCCGGCGCGTGCAGCGGTGGGGGGCCGCTGGGGCTGCATCTTTCGTAACTTCTTGGTTGTTGTATGCGCGCGTTCGCAGTCGGCGAGAATGCCTGCGCCCATGCCCTGTGAGGGCAGCGCAAGCAGTACTAACCAGAGCAAAAACACACGCAGCAACTTCACCGGGCACCATGAACCAACGATCACGAAGCCGCAGTCTAGGAAACGGAACCTGACCACAGAGTTACGGGCGCATTACAAGAATGCAGCCGGTTGAAGGTGTTTGGCGCTGCGCGTTTCCCTCCCACTAGACAAGGTGGGCATGCTGACGGCACAAGCATGCAATCGGTACATGATCGCTCGCGCCAGGACATGATTTGCCAAGGGTGCAAAGCCTACGCAACGCTCCAGTGGTCCACCCCAACAATAGAAAGAATATGCGCAGTGTGTCCTATCAGTTGCGCAATCGATCTTGGCAATTGCGCTCTTTCATATTGGCAATCGGGGTAGTCGTCCTTTTCAGGCATGTATGGCCTCGACGTCTATTGCAAGCCTCTGTTGGTGATGTTGAAACGGTCTGCATGCATGTATCCGGCTTGCCTGGTAGGCCGCTGCTGAAGCAATCCCGCAGCCTTGATGAGATCCGCGCACCTTGTCCTTAGCAAAATCATGGCGTCCCCGAAGGCCGCCGCCGGCACGCGCCAGCCTACCCTGCGCAGACGAAGTTCAGCATTTGGACCAATGTCAAACGCCAGCGTGTCGCCGGTAGCCAAGCCCGTGGTCGTCGTCTGATCATCGGGGGGAGCATCAAGATTGGCCTTAACAGGCCTCGTCGGCATCTGGTTGATCGGCGTCACAAAGCGCTCCACCATGGCACCCATGCTTCTCCTCTTCGTCGACGGCGGGCGTGCTACAGCATCAATTGCCGTGCGGTTTTCGGCACCCCTATACTCATCTCACACAACCGGGATTCCCAGGTCGTTGGTAGCAGCTTGCCGTCCCGGCGCTAGCGTAGATATTGATCAACAACGCAAGGAGCACACTATGTCGCGTACCCTGATGATGTTGGCGCTGGGCGCGGTCGCATCGTTTCCGGCGCTTGCCGAGCCGCCCGAGGTTATGCAAGGCAAGCTGGTCGATGAGCACAAGATGACGCTGTATGTTTTCGACAAAGACACTGCGGCCGGCAAAAGCGCGTGCAACGGGACGTGCGCGACCAACTGGCCACCCGCGCTGGCCGATTCATACGACAAGGCGAGCGGTGATTGGAGTTTCATCACCCGTGATGACGGCAAGCGCCAGTGGGCCTACAAGGGCCATCCGCTTTACCGCTGGAGCAAGGATCAGAAGCCGGGCGACACCACTGGCGACGGCGTCATTGGCGCGTGGCACGTGGCCAGGCCTTGACTGGCGCGTTAGAAGAGCACGTGGATGGAGCGGGCGCTGCGGCCCAATGATTCAACGACCTGCTCTTCATGCGATCGGGATCGCTTTGGCCTCACTTGCCTTTGGCGCGCCGGCTCGTGCAGAGGGTGACCCCGCGCGGGGTGCACAAGCCGCCCGCACTTGCATGGCGTGCCATTCATTTGCACCGAGTCGCCACTTGACGGGCCCGAGCTTGGCGGGCGTTTTGGGACGTAAAGCAGGCACAGCCGACGGCTTTGCACGCTACTCTGACGCCCTCAAGCAATCAGGTCTGGTCTGGGACAAACGGAACCTCGATGCGTGGCTTGAGAATCCGGCGGCCCTGGTGCCGGGTAACGCGATGACCTTTCCCGGCATTGCCGATGCACGCACGCGGGCCGATCTGGTCGCCTACATTGAGGCAGTTTCCACGGGGCGTGTGAAGGTGCCCGATCGTGGCCTGCCGAATTTGAAGGAGTCCGATGCGGCGTCGCGGGTCACCTCAATCCGCTTCTGTGGCGATACCTATCGCCTCACCACCGCCGACCGGAAGGCCCACGTCTTTTGGGAGTTCAACCTGCGCTTCAAAACCGATGGCAGTGCTGCCGGCCCGGCTGCCGGTCAACCTGTGCTGATCGGCACAGGCATGCAGGGCGACCGCGCCGCCGTGGTTTTTGCGCGCCCCGAGGAAATCTCTGCCTTCATTCAGAGGCGGTGTCCATAAAGACTGGCCACCCTGCCAACAGCATCTAGAACCCGGTGGCGATACTGCTGCATAAGCTGCGGGCGGGGTCAGGCAGATCTCAATGCTTCCCGTCGTCGCCGAAGGCTTTCGCGAGACTGTCGAGAAAAAGGCTTGCAGACTGGAAGCCGATCACTCGCACCGGGCTCTCACGTCCATCGGCACCGTACAAGATGATGCCGGGTGGACCGAATAGGCCGAAGCGTTTGAGCAGGGTGCGATCGTCGGCAGAATTGCGTGTCACGTCGGCCTGCAGCAGCACAACATCCGCCAGCCGTGCCTGGACTCTCGGATCGCTAAAGGTCAAGCGTTCCATCTCCTTGCAGCTGACACACCAATCGGCATAGAAATCTAGTAGCACCGGCTTGCCGGCCGCGGCGGCCTGCACCAGGCGCGCGTCGAGTTCGGCCACAGAACGGATGCGCTCGAAGCGCACCAGCGCCGGGCCAGCAGTGGAGGCGGGCGCCATCAGGCCAGCACGCAGATGCGACAGCGGCTGGAGCAGATCCCGTCCGCCGGACGCCAGACCGACCAGCAGGATCGCCCCTGCCAGCGCGGCCACCATGCCCATGCCCTTGCCCAACCGGGTCAAGCTGCGAGGCTCTGGACCAAGCGAACCGAAGGCGCCCAGGAAGGCGGAGGCAATCAGCAGCAGCATGGCCCACGCCGCCATCAATGCCCAGGGTGGCAAAAGCGGGCTGACAGCCCAGAGCGCCTCGCCGAGCAGCAGGAAGCCCAAGAAGCGCTTCGTCACCATCAACCAGTGCCCAGCGCGCGGCACAAGATAGCCAGTAGCGACGCCGACCAGCACCAACGGCGCCCCCATGCCGATCGCCATACCGAATAGTGCACCGCCACTGCCAATCGCATCACCGGTTTGCTCGGCATCGGTCAGCGTGCCCGACAGCGGCACAGGCACGCTGCGCACGACGACCAATGCTGAAATCACGCCTGCTGCTGCGGCAACAGCAATCCGACCGCCCGACCAGCGATTTGAGGATGCCGTCATTGGGGGCAGCCGCCCTAGCTCATAGAGTCCGAACATTGACAGCGCCAGGGCCACCGCCAGCATGGTAAAAGCCCCCAGCGCCCACGGCGTCAGCAGCCCCGTCGAGAATCTCTCGCCGAGCAATCCCGCTGCCACGCCGACACCGGCATCAGCCACCGCCGTTCCGAGCACGTAGGCTAATGAGACCACCAAGGCACGACCGCGCGTCACGTGCTCGCCGACGACGATTGACGACAGGATCGGCACCATCGCCAGCACGCCTGGCGTGAGCGTCATCAGCAGACCGAGGCCGAAAAAGACCGTAGCAATCCTCCCAAGCTGGTGGCCGGCCAACACGTGCGCAACGCGGTCGCCGTCGTCATTCCTTGGCGCGGCTGATGGAACAGCCGGCCCAATTTGCCCCTCTCCCAAGCTGGGCAAAATCGGCATCGCCGGCGGCACGGGCGACGTCATTGGCCTGCTGCTCCGATGCTTATCGAATAGGCCACCGAGCAAGCCACCGCCGACCTTGTACACACTGTGCATCGGCGGATAGCAGATTCCCTTGTCGGCACAGCCTTGTGATGTCACCGTCAGCAGCCATTCGCCGTCAGCCGGCACGACCGCCACCGGCACGCGAATGGTGACGCCGCCATGATAGATCTCCATCTGCTTGCCGAGCGCTTCGTCAAATTTGACCTGCCCTGGCGGAAACTCGGGCGTACCGAGCTTGACCCCAGCCGGCTGTGCGGCGAACACAAATCGCTCACGGAAGAGGTGATAGCCGTCGGCGATGTCGAAGTGCACCTCGATGGAGCGGTCGTCGAGTTGCCGCGCCGCAAAGCGGAAGGCCTGCTCCGGTGGCAAGAGATTTTCCTCTTCCGCGGCATGGGCAACACCACCGGAGCCTGCGACGCAGAACCACAGGACAGCGAGCAGCAGCAAAACGAGCTGTGCCGGGGCGACGCCTCGTACTCGCCCGCCACCTCCAGTGCGCGTCGCTGCCACGCTCCACCCCATACATCACTCCCTGACCTCAATGACCGACCACACCGTGCTGATCGCGCTATAGCCTCTCGGCGGATGCCCTCACGCCTCGCGGGTCACACGGGCATGTGATCCCGTGCCGCCTGGCGCCCCGCCATTGACACACGATGGGATTATTCCGCCGGACCAGCCGACTCCCCAGGGGGAACGTGAAGATGCAAGAACCCCTCGACAGGAACAACCGCGACGATCCCGGCGCCCGGCACCGTCGATTTTCCGACCTCAACGATCGCGTTGGTGATAGCCTCGACCTCGGCCTCGTCCGCGAAGATTTCAACCTTGGTGTGCACGGTGGTCAGGTCACTGGAAAAGAAGTTCTTGTACTCGCCGTACCCCTTGACCTTTGTGATCGTCAGGCCAGGGGCATGGGCGGTCGCGAGCTGCCTCTCCAGCGACTCAAGCAGTTCAGTGGGAATGATGGCGATGATCCATTTGGTACGCATAACCCTCTCCTTGATCATCAAGGTGCGACCACGGCAGCCGGGGCTATAGGGCGAGAAATCATGAGCCCACGTGGGTGCTGAATAGCTGTTTCCATTGACTGCGGCCCGGTACGAACATGGGCACCCTGCGTCGATACGCCTCGTAAGCGGCCCCAAAACGGCTGACCATGTCTTGTTCTTCCTTGCGCGCCAGCCTGACATAAACAAACACAATGACTGGCAACAGCACCACGGTGATCAGCGTGGGCCAGTGCACCAGCTGCCCAAAGACAGCCAGCATGATGCCGAGGTACTGCGGGTGACGGACGAATCCGTAAGGCCCCTCCTGGGCGATGCGGCCGGCACGGCATGCTCGATAGACAGTGCTCCACCCCCAAATCAGCAGAATGAGGCCCGGGAGGATAAAGACAGTCGCTATCACCATCTCGACCATTGCGCCTGCCATGCCATAACCGAGCAGCGTTGCCCACAGATGCCCACTGTAGGCCGTCAGCGGTATGTCGATTCCGAGGAAGCCCGTCAGGAGGTAGATCGTGAGGGGGAAGCCGTACATTTCCGCGTACAGCGCGATCACAAAGGCCTGCACGAGACCCGCCCCAGTCCATTCGCGCCAGCCTTGCGGCGCCACGTACCGATACAAGATCCATGACACCACCCCAACCAAGACCGCGACCAGGTTCCAATGGCCGTAGTGCGCACTGAAACTACTCATGATGCTCATCGCACTCCTCCCGCAGACGACAGGATTGGATTTGCCCCTGTATCTCCGGACACAGCCTCACACTTGCGCTGATGATTTCGCGTACCACGCTGGCCTACAGTCCTTGTCCTGCTCGCGCTGGAACCCGCCTTCGCGATACGCGCGGCCGCACTCACGATTCACTTTTCGATCCGAAACGGCTGCTTCCGCTCAGGCGTGTCCTCTCTCATGGAACGCCGCTGATCGTCTTGACCTTGCATGCCTTTCATCATCAGCCACATCGATAGCGGGCAGACGAGGATCAACAGGTAGGGACCAATGCCCAGCACGAAGGCACGAACTGACGGGAAAACGGCATAGGCGACTGCCAAGATCGCCACCAGGGCAGCGCCCACGGCGACCATGGTTCTCGTGTTGCATTTCATAGCGGTACTCCTGTGGTACTCGGTCGTTCGCGATACGGCCGGCCACCGTCATTTCGATGAGGGCGTCTGGATCTTGTCCGCGTACTTGCGCAGGATTTCCCCCATCGCCTGCATCATTTCTCCGTGCATCTGCATCGAGAGCTTTTCGTTTCCGGGCGGCAACTGCCCCATCATCGGACAACCGCCCATCATCCCGCCGTCCATCATGTGGCCCATCATCATGGAATGCATGGGGTCTTGCGGACTTGCTTTGGCGCCTTCGGTAGCGCGACTGGGGCCGGCTGCAGCGCTCCATCCACCGGCCCCAAGCAGGGCAAGCGCAAGCGCTGTGGCCATGACTGATCTCGTTCTCATGACGATCTCCATCTTCGATTAAGTTCCGTGCTGTTCGCCACCGGTTCCGGATGCCGCAAGATCAAGCGGCTTACTCCCGGTAAGCGATTGCGTCGATATACGCGCCTCGACGACCAGGCCGAAGCGCATGCGATCATTTCGCCTCGGATGGGCCCTTCGGGCTGGCGCTGTCCGCCGACGACTTCATCATTTCAGCGCACTGCTTCTGCATCGCATCCTTGGCTGATGCGGCGCCCGGAGCTGCGGCAGAGCGTTTCGCCGCCGCGCGCGCACTGTTGATGGCATCCCAATTGGGACCTGCGAAGGCCGCGCCAGCGGCAACACCAAGCGAAACGAGAACGATGATTCTGAGAATGGAATGCATGATGGTCTTCCCCACATAAGGTTTCTTTCCGGCTCAGTCAAGGCAGAGTCCAGGGACATCCCGCCGGGGGAGCGATTGAAATCAAGGCTCGCGGCGACGGATTGCCGCGTGTGGGGAGCGATCAGATTCGCAAGCGCGCTGTTGCGAGGTAGATGGGCCCAGGTACTGCAACGGGCCGAGAGGCCTTCGGGTAAGCCGGTCCGGCGTAAGGCGTCGGAGGAAGAACGTGCACGAGCCCAATTGCGGCGGGCAGCATGCCAAGATCAGGAGCGTGGCCGTTGGCATCCGCCCAATGGCGCCCATCGTGCCGATGGTCCGCGCAGAGCGCGGGCTGCGCCTCATCCATGTGCTGGCAGTTCACGACGGAAACAACCATCGTCGAGGAGTTCGCCATGGTCCCCGCCTCGGGCGGGCAAACGTATCCCGCAATCGCAAGGCGCGAGAAAAGCACCATCGCGATCAATGAGAGCGTAAGCAGCCGAGCGAGAGGACTTTGGCGATGCATCATGAATCACTGCCAACAATTGTGTTCACTCTAGTTCTGCCAAACCTTGACCGCAAGGCGGGCAAAAACGGTGAGGGGCGATTGCGCACGGGCATGATGGTCATCCAAGAGGCAGCGCCTAAAACACCTGCGTTCTCAACCGAAGCGCATTGGAAATCACTGACACCGAACTCAGGCTCATGGCCAAGGCCGCGATCATCGGTGACAGCAGCCACCCGGTGAACGGGTACAGCACTCCGGCTGCCAGCGGTATGCCCAGCGCGTTGTAGACGAACGCAAATCCCAGGTTCTGTTTCATATTGGCAATGGTGGCCTGCGACAGTTCCCGTGCGCGCGCAAGGCCGCGCAGGTCACCCTTGACCAGCGTGACCTGGGCGCTATGCATTGCCACATCGGTTCCTGTCCCCATGGCAATGCCGACATCGGCTTTGGCCAGTGCCGGTGCGTCATTGATGCCGTCGCCAGCCATTGCCACCACGTGGCCCTCGCTCTGGAGTTTTGCGACCAGCGCCAGCTTGTCGGCCGGTTTGACCTCACCATGAAACTCGTTAATGCCAAGGGGGCCGGCCACGGCTCGCGTTGTCGCGATGCTGTCGCCGCTTGCCATCACCACGCGAATCCCGGCTGCTTTGAGCGCCGCAAGCGCTTCGGGGGTGCTGGCCTTGACCGGGTCCGAGACCGTCAGCAGCCCCGCCAATTTCCGGTCAACGGCCAGGTACATGACACTGGCGCCGTACTGCCCCAGCACGTTTGCCCGCAACGCTTGCGATTCAATATCGACTTGCTCCCGACGCATCAGGGAGGCATTGCCGAGTATCAGTTGGTGACCGTCAACCCGGCCTCGCACGCCCATGCCCGCGTCCGATGCGAAATGTTCGACCTTCGCCAAGGTCAGGCCCCGTTCACGCGCCGCCGCAACGATGGTGGCCGCCAGCGGGTGCTCGCTGCCTTGATCGAGACTCGCCGCCAGACGCAGCACCGTGGTCTCATCGAGCGAATCGACGGCCAACGCCCGCTCGAAGACCGGACGGCCTTCGGTCAGCGTGCCGGTCTTGTCGACGATCAGGGTGTCGACCTTGCGGAAATGTTCGATGGCCGCCGCGTCGCGGAACAGAATGCCCTGGGTCGCCGCCTTGCCGCTCGCCACCATGATCGACATCGGTGTAGCCAGCCCCAGCGCGCATGGACAGGCGATGATCAGCACGGCCACCGCGTTGACCAGCCCAAAGACCCAGCTCGGCTCGGGACCGAACAATCCCCAGCCGAAGAAGGCAAGCACGGCGATGGCTACCACCACCAGCACGAACACCCCGGCCACCTGGTCCGCCATCCGCTGCATTGGCGCCTTCGAGCGCTGGGCCTGGGCTACCATCTGCACGATCTGGGACAGTACCGTCTGAGCGCCAACCTTTTCCGAGCGCATGACCAGGCTGCCCGACGTATTGAGGGTGGCGCCGATCACGTGGTCGCCCGCCCGCTTGAAGACAGGCAGTGGCTCACCGGTGATCATCGATTCGTCGATGGCACTCACACCTTCAATCACAACGCCATCGGTCGGCACTTTCTCGCCCGGCCGAATTCTCAGCAAGTCACCGACATGCACGTGCGTGAGCGGGATGTCCTCCTCGCTGCCGTCCGGGTTGATGCGGCGTGCTGTCTTGGGTGCCAGACCAAGCAGCGACTTGATGGCCGCCGAGGTCTGTGAGCGCGCCCTCAGCTCGAAGATCTGGCCGAGCAGCGTCAGCGAAATGATCACGGCGGCGGCCTCGAAGTAGACCGCAATGCGGCCATGCACAACAAAGCTGCGGGGGAACAGGTCGGGCGCCACGGTGGCCGCAACGCTGTACACGAACGCGGCGCCGGTGCCCAGACCGATCAGCGTCCACATATTTGGGCTGCGGTTTCGGAACGATTGCAGGCACCGGGCATAGACGGGGAAGCCTGCCCACAGGACCACGGGCGCAGATAATGCGAACTCCACCCAGCTTTGCACCGTCGGCCCCATTGCCCAGGCATGTTCACCCAGCATCGCAAGCAATGCGGTGGCAATCGTCAACGGCAAGGTCCACCAGAAGCGCCGGCGGAACGCTGCGAGTTCAGGATTCTCGTCGGCGTCGAGGCTCGGCATCTCAGGCTCAAGCGCCATGCCGCATTTCGGGCAGCTCCCGGGATGGTCCTGACGGACCTCGGGATGCATAGGGCAGGTGTAGACGGCGCCAGGTGCTGCACTGGCTTCGTCACCGGCGGAGACATACTTGGCTGGCTCCGCCTCAAACTTCCTCTGGCATGCCGCGCTACAGAAGACGTACCGCGCCCCCGCGTAGTTTGACTGGTATGGCGTACCGAGCTTCACTGCCATGCCGCACACTGGATCTCGGTCCTCGGTGGCGGTCACAAGCGTCAGTTGCTTCGCCATGGCGTGCTGGTGGTCCCCGCCTTGTGCGCACAAATCTCCGCCGACGTGCCCGGGCGCAGGGGATGACGTATGCGGATGTGGTCGTTTGTCGTTCATTCTCGCGGTGCCTCAATGCCGCGTGGCATGTGCCACAGGCTGCCTCTCTGGGACGGCGCTGCTGATCGCGTCCAAAATCGGGCAGGCGGGGCGATCGTCGCCGTCACAGTGCTGGGCGAGATACATCAGGGTGTCGCGCACGCCGGTAAGCGCGGCAATCCGAGCGTCCAGCTCTTGAATGCGCTGCAACGCAATCGCCTTCACCGTTGCACTCGCGCGCCGCTTGTTTTCCCACAGCCCGAGCAATTCTCGAATCTGCTCCATGGAGAAGCCCAATGCCCGCGCCCGCCCAATGAAGCGCAGGGCGTGGATGTCGTTGTCTCCATACGTCCGGTAGTTGCCCGCGCTCCGGGCAGCCGACGCCACCAGGCCAATGCTTTCGTAGTAGCGGATCATTTTGGCCGAGACCCCGGATACGCTCGCGGCCTGTCCGATATTCATGGTGTGCTCCTCGATTCCTGCGTGCATCGAAGCTTCGGCATCACGTGTCCGTGGCATGTGCCACGGGAGCGACGCGTACCCAAATCTTCACGGCTTCACGGTAGACCCTGCCCACGTGGGAAGGTCAAGGACGGCGCGCTCGTTCTTTTGTCCGATCGCGGCGCGGGTATCCGGCGAAGTTACATTGCGCATGAAAAAAGGTATGCTTCCGACAAAGTTTCCACGGCAATTAACCCTTGCGTCACACGCTGCGCCGGCATTCTTTCTTCGCTGGCTTTCTCCTGCTGGTCTTCCTGTCAGTCCAACTGGCAGCGGCGGCGTACGCCTGTGCCGGCAGCCGATACCAAGTGGGCAGCAACAACATGAAGGCCGCCCTGACCGAATCGTGCGCCGACATGGCCAATGGGACCGATCAGGGCAGCAGCCAGGACAAGGACAACGGCGCGCTGTGCTTGGCCCACTGCCAGGCTGACTCCAAGAGCGCTGATCATGTCGCACCGCAACTGCCGGTGTTCTTGCCGGTGCTCACCGGCGTCATCGAACCGGCCCCCGTGGCGTTTGCCAATATCCGCACGGTGCTGCGCACACAAGTGGCAGCGCGCGCGCCGCCACCACCGCTGGCCGTTCTTTACTGCAGTTTCCAAACGTAGCCTCCAGACCGACGTCACCCGGTGCTGCCCTCTCTAGATTGGGGTAGCTGTCGTCGTTCTTGGAGGCTTTATGCTTTTTCCACGTCGCCTGACGCTGGCGTTGCTTTGCGCGCCTGCCTTCGGCATCGCGATGTCGCATGCCGCGACCTCGCAATCTGTCCCTACGCTTTCCGTTGAGGAAACCGTCGCGCTCGCCACCGCGCATGCCGGCGACGCCGAATCCTCGCGCGGGACCATCGACGCCGCGACCCAAATGGCGGTCGCCGCCGGCCAATTGCCGGACCCCGTGCTCAAGCTCGGCATCAACAACGTGCCGGTCAATGGCCCCGACCAGTTTTCGGTCAGCCGGGATTTCATGACCATGCGCTCCATCAGCGTGATGCAGGAATTCACACGCCCGGACAAACGCCGCGCCAAGGTGGCACGCTTCGAAGCGGAAGCCGACGCTGCCGAAGCGCAGCGCGCGGTCAGCATGGCCAACGTGCAGCGCAACGCCGTCAGCGCATGGCTGGACCGCTGGTATGCCGAGCAGACGGGGACCTTGCTGGGCCACCATGGACACCCACTTGAACTTGCGTTGCAGGCGGCGACCGCCGCGTATCGCAGCGGACGGGGCACGCGCGCCGACGTGCTGGCGATGGAACTGGAAATCCAGAAGCTGCAGGACCGCCTGGACGAAAACCGCGCCGCCGTGGCGGCCAGCGCCGTCGCGCTAGAGCGCTGGATCGGTCCGGCCGCCACCCGCCCGCTCTCCGAGCCGCCGCGCCTGGACGTTCCCCTGCCGGTCGAGCGGTTGGCGCGCGGTGAGTTGGATACCGTGCCTGAGGTCGCCGCCGCGCAACGCGAGGTGGGTCTGGCAGAGAGCGAGATCCGGGCCGCTGCGCAAGCAAAGAAGCCAGATATCACGGTCGAGCTGATGGTCAGCCAGCGCGGCTCCGCGTTCTCGAACATGGGCTCCGTGAACGTCAGCTTTCCGCTGCCTTGGGACCAGGGCAACCGGCAGGACCGCGAAGTCGCGGCCAGGCTGGCCCAGGCCCAGGCGGCACGTGCCAAGTCCGAAATCCTCCGGCGCGACACCCAGGCCATGGTCGGCGCCAAGCTGGCCGAGCTGCAGCGCAATCTCGAACGGCTCAAGCGCTATGACGAGAAGACCTTGCCGCTCGCCAGCACGCAGGCGGAGGCGGCCCTGACAGCCTACCGCGCCAATACCGGATCGCTGCTGGCCGTGGCCGAGGCCAATCACCGCGCCATCGATACGGAATTGGAACGGCTCGCGCTGGAAGCCAAGACGGCCAAGCTGTGGGCCGATCTGACCTTCCTGGTTCCGCTGCCCACCGCGCAGACCGAGTCCGCCATCAAGGAACGCAAATGAAAAAACTGGTCATTGCAACGGCTGTGGGGCTCGTTCTTATCGGGACCGCCATCTATGGCGCCTACCGGGTCGGCGTCACGCAGGGTGCCCGGTTGGCACCATCGTCGATGCCGGCCAGCTCGGCATCCGGCCTCAAGGCCGGCGACGTCGATCCCCAGACCGGCAAGAAGGTACTGTACTGGCACGACCCCATGGTGCCCGGGCAGCGTTTCGACAAGCCGGGCAAATCCCCCTTCATGGACATGCAGTTGGTGCCCGTCTATGCCGAGGGGGACGGAGGTAGCGGCATCGCGGTCGATAGCCGTGTTGCGCAAAACCTCGGCATCCGCACGACCGAAGTCAAAGCCGGCCGGTTGAGCGCGGTGCTGGAGGCGCCCGGCAATATCGCCATCGACGAGCGCAGCGTGCAGGTGATCCAGGCGCGCACGAATGCCTTCGTCCAGCACGTCGCGGTCAGGGCGACGCTTGACCCCGTGCGGCGGGGGCAGGCACTGGTGACGCTGTATTCGCCGGACTGGGTGGCGGCCCAGGAAGAGTATCTGGCCGTGTTGCGCCAGTCGGCACACGGTCAGGCCGATCTCGCCGGTGCGGCCAAGGCGCGCATGCTGCAGGCCGGCATGACGCCGGGTCAGGTCAGCGCGGTCGAGGCATCCGGCCGGCTGCAGCCCAGCGTGGGCATCGCAAGCCCCATCGATGGCATCGTGACTGAGGTTGCGGTGCGAGACGGGATGACCGTCTCCCCCGGCATGACGCTATTCCGCTTGGCCGACCTGAGCCAGGTCTGGGTCATTGCCGAGGTACCGGAAGGCCAAGCTCGCATCATCTCGCCTGGCCTCGCGGTCAAGGTGACACCGACCGGGGCAGTCGAGCCGCTGGTCGGCAAGGTCGACACCGTGTTGCCCGACGTCAACCCGGCGACGCGGACCATCAAGGTGCGCATCGTCCTGCCCAACAAGGGCCGGCACCTGTTGCCGGGCATGTTTGCCACGGTCCGCTTCGACAGCGGCGAGCACCAGGACGTGCTGACCATCCCGTTGGAGGCCGTCATCCGTACCGGTCAGCGCAGCATTGTCATGGTGGACGGAGGTCAGTCGGGCTTTGTGGCCACCGAGATCAAGACCGGGCGCGAGGCCGGCGGCATGGTCGAAGTCCTGGCGGGCCTCAAGGCTGGCCAGAAGGTAGTCACCTCCGGCCAGTTCCTGATCGATTCGGAGGCCAGTCTGCGCGGCACCACCGAGCGCATGGCGGCGCCGGCCGCGGCATCTGAGCCCGCGGCGGCCACCACCGAACACGAAGGCGTCGGTCGCATCGAGGCCGTCACGGGTGAAGGCCTGACAATCTCGCATGGTCCGATCCCCTCGATTCAGTGGGGTGCCATGACGATGGATTTCGCGGCGCCGTCCGCCGGGCTACCGAAGGGACTGAAGGCGGGTGACCGGGTGCGATTCCGCTTCCACCTGGATAAGGACGGCATGGCAGTCCTCTCCTCGGTCGCGCCCGCCGGCGCGGATCAGGGAGGCAAGCCATGATCGCCCGGCTGATTCTGGCGTCGATCCGCAACCGCTTCCTGATCCTGCTGGCGACGCTGATGCTGACTGCGTGGGGATTGTGGGCCGTGCGTAGCACGCCGCTCGATGCCTTGCCCGACCTGTCGGACGTGCAAGTCATCATCCGCACACCGTTCCCCGGCCAGGCGCCGCAGATCGTGGAGAACCAGGTCACCTATCCACTGACCACCACCATGCTGTCGGTGCCGGGTGCCAAGACGGTGCGCGGCTACTCGTTCTTTGGTGACTCGTTTGTCTACGTGCTGTTCGAGGATGGGACCGACCTGTATTGGGCACGCTCACGGGTGCTGGAATACCTGAACCAGGTGCAATCCCGCCTGCCGGCCGCCGCCAAGCCCGCGCTGGGCCCGGACGCGACCGGCGTGGGCTGGATTTACGAGTACGCGCTGGTGGACAAGACCGGCCAGCACGATCTCAGCCAGCTGCGCGCGCTGCAGGACTGGTTCCTGCGCTTCGAACTCAAGTCGCTGCCCAATGTGGCCGAGGTGGCGTCGCTCGGCGGGATGGTGAAGCAGTTCCAGGTCGTCCTGATGCCGGATCGATTACGCGCCTACAACCTGTCCCAAGCCAAGGTGCTGGCGGCGCTCAAGGGAGCCAACCAGGAGACTGGCGGCTCGGTGCTGGAGTTGGGCGAGGCGGAATACATGGTCCGCGCCAGCGGCTACCTGAAGACGCTCGACGACTTCCGGCAGATTCCACTGACGACGAACGACGCAGGCATCGCCGTTCGCCTGGGCGATGTCGCCACCCTCCAGCTCGGGCCGGAGATGCGGCGTGGCATTGCCGATCTCAACGGCCAGGGTGAGGTCGCTGGCGGCGTCATCGTGATGCGCTCCGGCAAGAACGCACTGGAAACCATCGAAGCGGTCAAGGCTAAGCTCGCCACGCTGCAGAAGAGCCTGCCAGCCGGTGTCGAGATCGTGCCGACCTACGACCGTTCCGCGCTGATCAACCGCGCGGTGGAGAACCTGACGCACAAGCTGATCGAGGAATTCATCGTCGTCGCATTGGTGTGTCTGGTGTTCCTGTTCCATCTGCGCTCGGCGCTAGTGGCCATCGTCTCGCTGCCGCTGGGCGTGCTGGCGGCCTTCCTGGTGATGCGCTACCAGGGCGTCAATGCCAACATCATGTCGTTAGGCGGCATCGCCATCGCCGTCGGTGCCATGGTCGACGCCGCCGTGGTCATGATCGAGAACGCGCACAAGCACCTGGAACGCTGGCATGAGGAAAATCCGAACCGCGAGCTCGAAGGCCACGAGCGCTGGAGTGTGATCGGCGAATCGGCAGCCGAGGTCGGGCCGGCGCTGTTCTTCTCACTGCTGATCATCACGCTGTCATTCATTCCGGTGTTCACGCTGGAGGCGCAGGAAGGCCGGCTGTTCTCGCCGCTGGCATTTACCAAGACCTACTCGATGGCAGCAGCGGCTGGTCTGTCGGTCACGCTCGTGCCGGTCCTGATGGGTTACATGATCCGGGGACGGATTCCCACGGAGCAGTCCAACCCGCTCAGCCGCTGGCTGATCCGCCTCTACCAGCCGATGCTGGCCAAGGTGCTCGCCTACCCCAAAGCCACCGTCGGGATCGCCGCCGTCCTGCTGATCGCAACCGCCTGGCCGGTGATGCGGATCGGAGGCGAATTCATGCCGCCGCTGGATGAAGGCGACCTGCTGTACATGCCATCGGCGCTGCCGGGGCTCTCCGCCGGCAAGGCGGCCCAGCTATTGCAGCAAACCGACCGCCTCATCAAGACCGTCCCTGAGGTCGCCAGTGTGTTCGGCAAGGCAGGCCGCGCCGACACCGCCACCGATCCGGCCCCCATCGAGATGTTCGAGACCACCATCCAGTTCAAGCCGCGCGAGCAGTGGCGGCCCGGCATGACCACCGACAAGCTGGTGGAGGAACTTGACCGCGTGGTCAAGGTACCGGGCCTGTCCAACATCTGGGTGCCGCCGATCCGCAACCGCATCGACATGCTCGCCACCGGCATCAAGAGTCCGGTCGGCATCAAGGTGGCGGGCACGGACTTGAAGGAAATCGACCGGCTGACCACTCGGATCGAGGAGGCCGTCAAGACCGTACCCGGAGTCACGTCCGCGCTGGCCGAACGCCTGTCCGGCGGGCGCTACATTGACGTCGATATCGATCGGATGGCCGCGGGGCGATACGGCCTCAATATCGAGGACGTGCAAAGCATCGTGTCATCAGCCGTGGGGGGAGACAACGTGGGTGAAGTCGTGGATGGTCTGGCCCGGTTCCCCATCAACGTCCGTTACCCACGGGACTACCGCGACTCGGTCGAGCAGTTGCGGAGCCTGCCGATCGTCACCGACCGCGGCCAGCAGATCACGCTGGCCGACGTGGCCCGTATCCAGGTGGTGCAAGGCCCGCCGATGTTGCGCAGCGAGAACGCCCGGCTGTCGGGCTGGGTGTACGTGGACATCCGTGGGCGCGATTTGCGTTCCGCAGTGAAAGACATGCAAGCGGCGGTCGCCAAAGCGGTGCCGATGCCGGCGGGCTATGCGCTGAGCTGGTCGGGCCAGTTCGAGTACCTGGAGCGCGCCAGCGCCAAACTGAAGGTCGTCGTGCCGTTCACTTTGCTGATCATCTTCGTGCTGCTGTACCTGGTGTTCGGCCGGATCGACGAGGCGCTGCTCATCATGGGCACGCTGCCGCTCGCGCTGATCGGCGGTTTCTGGCTGCTCTATCTGCTGGGCTACAACTTGTCGGTGGCCGGGGTCGTCGGCTTCATCGCACTGGCCGGCGTGGCGGCCGAGTTCGGCGTGATCATGCTGCTCTACCTCAAGCAGGCGTGGACGGAGCGGCAGGAGGCGGGCCAGAACACGATACCAGCGCTGCTGGAAGCCATCCAGGAAGGCGCCGTGCTACGGGTCCGCCCGAAGGCCATGACGGTCGCCGTCATCCTGGCCGGCCTGATCCCGATCATGTGGGCGCACGGCACCGGGTCCGAGATCATGCAGCGCATTGCCGCCCCGATGGTCGGCGGCATGGTCACTGCGCCCTTACTGTCCCTGTTCGTCGTCCCAGCCGTGTATCTGCTGATCCGTCGGCGGCAGACGAAATCATCACCACTTCCCACCCACCCCTCACATCAAGAGGAATCACCATGAAGCACATCAAGACCTTTGCGATCCTGCTTGCACTCACTGCAGCGCCAGCGGCATTTGCGGCCGAATCCATGGATGGCATGGACATGAAGCCGGCCGGCCATGCCAAGCAGTCACCCAAGCCCGTGGCTGCGGAGATCCGCAAGATCCACCTCGACACCGGCAAGGTCACGCTCAAGCACGGCGCCATCGACAACCTCGGCATGGGCGCGATGACGATGACGTTTGCCGTGAAGGACAAGGCGTCGCTGAAAAACTTCAAGGAAGGCCAATCAGTGTTGGCGGTCTTTGACATGGTCGATGGCCAGCCGACCGTGGTGGACCTGCGGAGCAAGTAAGCCGTCGGCGGCGCACGGCCCATCGGTCGTGTGCCGCCGCAAGGTATGGCTGCAATCAGCCGGACAGGGTTTTCGCCGTAATGCCATGCCGTTGCGTCAACACTGCCAGCATCAGCGATGCCGCGCCCGCGGAGATAGCCATATCAGCAAGGTTGAATGCCGGCCAGTGGAGTTGCATCCAATGCAGGTCCAGAAAGTCCACGACCTGACCACGCCAGACGCGGTCTGTGAGATTTCCCGCTGCACCGCCAAGGATCAAGCTGTACGCCAAAGCTTCCATACGAGACAACCGCTTGCGCAACGTGTGGGCCAACCACGCTGAGACAGCCAGGCCCAAGCCAATAAAAAGGTAGCGCTGCCAGCCGGCCTCATTGGCGAGGAAACTGAAGGCCGCGCCAGGATTGCGCACGTACACGAGGTTGAACGTTGACGTGATCTCAACCCGCTCACCATAGGCAAACATCCGCGTGATGGCGAACTTGGCAGCTTGATCGGCCATGAAGCAACACGCCGCAACGCCATACCAGACCGCGTTCGGTGTGCCACGGTTCCTCCATGTTGCAGCAAGCAACGGCACCAGGTGGCCAGCGACAACGACGCAGCCAGCCCCGAGGGTCCAGCCCGCAAGTACATCCGCCGGAAAATGCATCCCCGCCGCAATGCGTGACCACCCGACGAGAGCGGCGTAGCACACCAAGGCGAGATGGCCTCGACGTCCCATCAAGGGCCAGAGTGCGCCCACAACCAGTGCCGCGTAGGTCGCGTGTCCGCTGGGCAGGCTGTAGCGCAGTTCCGCTACGCCGATGACGTGCACGAGAGTGCCAAGCACTGCGGGCGGCCGCGGGAAATCCAGCCCCCACTTCAACGCGGAAGCGGCCAGCAAGGCGAGCGCAAAGGCCACGCCGAACGTGACCAGACGGTGCCGCACAGCGCATGCGCGAGTCGGATTCGATGCAGACGTGGACCACCACCACAGGCCCAGCAGCATGAGCGGCGCGGTCCAATAGCTCCCAACCAGACTAAAAAGCCACGCCCACGGGTCCAGCGCGCCCGGCGTCCCGGAATTGATGGCCTGGAACAGCGCGACATTCCAGCCGCCCCAGTCGTACAACAGGAACTTCCAATTCATTTGCGCAGCAACCTCAGCCCGTTGCCGACCACCAGCAGGCTGGCCCCCATGTCGGCAAACACCGCCATCCACATGGTGGCCTGGCCGGTAAAGGTCAGCACCAGGAACACCACCTTGATGCCGAGCGCCAGCGCAATGTTCTGCTTCAGAACTCCCGCCGTGGACCGGGATAGCCGTACAAAGGCCGGGAGCTTGCGCAGATCGTCGTCCATCAGCGCGACGTCGGCCGTTTCGATCGCCGTGTCCGTCCCGGCGGCCCCCATCGCGAAACCGATATCGGCCCGTGCCAGCGCCGGCGCGTCGTTGATGCCATCGCCGACCATGCCGATGGTTCCCTGTGCCGATAGCTGCTCGATTTCGCGCTGCTTGTCTTCCGGTAGCAGGTTGCCCCGAGCTTTGTCGATACCCACTTGCTGCGCGATCGCCTCCGCGGTGTGCGGGTTGTCACCACTGAGCATCACGGTTTTGATGCCCAGCGCGTGCAGGTCCTTGATCGCCTGGCGACTGCTGTCCTTGATGGTGTCGGCCACGCCGAACAGCGCGCGTACGCCGTCCGGGCCGATCAGCATCACGACGGTTTTGCCCTGGGTTTCGAGGGTGGCAAGGTTGGTTTCCAATGCCGGCGAGCACACCCCGAGTTCCTCAACCAGGCGATGATTGCCCAAGTGATAGAGCGCACCGTCGATATGGCCCCGGACGCCGCGCCCAGGCATGGCCGCGAAATCGGCGACCTCGCCTGGGGTGAGACCTTTGTCCTGCGCTGCGCGGGCCACCGCCTGAGAGACGGGGTGGTCGGAGCGAATCGCCAGGCTGGCGGCAAGCCTCTCGGCGGCCGAGGGGTCTGTGCCGTTCCAGGCCATGACATCGGTGAGCGCCGGCTTGCCGTGTGTGATGGTGCCGGTCTTGTCGAGCGCCAACCATTTCAGCTTGCGCCCCTCTTCGAGATAGACCCCGCCCTTGATCAGGATGCCGCGTCGCGCGGCGGCGGCCAGGCCGCTCACGATGCTCACCGGCGTCGAAATCACGAGGGCGCAGGGACACGCGATCACCAGCAGTACGAGGGCCTTGTAGATCCAATCCAGCCAGGCGGCACCGAACAGGAGCGGCGGCAAGATGGCCACCGCCAGCGCGACGGCGAAGACGATGGGGGTGTACAGCCGGGCGAACTGATCAACGAAACGCTGCGTGGGTGCGCGACTGCCTTGAGCAGCCTCCACTGCGTGGATGATGCGTGCCAGCGTAGAGTCGCTTGCCGCCGCGGTGACGCGGTACTCGAACGATCCGGACTCGTTGATGGTGCCGGCGAACACCGGGTCGCCTTCCGCCTTCTCGACCGGCAGGCTCTCGCCCGTAATCGGTGCCTGGTTCACGGAGGAGCGCCCCTGCAGCACCTCGCCATCGAGCGCGATGCGCTCGCCCGGCTTGACCCGCACCCGGCTGCCGACGGCAACGGTCTTGGCATCGACGTCGCCCCAGCTCCCATCGCTGCGCTGAACCATGGCGGTCTCGGGCGCGAGATCCATCAAACCACGGATCGCGTCACGCGCACGATCCAGCGACCGGGCTTCGACGACTTCGGCCAGCGCGAACAAGACCATCACCATCGCTGCTTCCGGCCAGTGGCCGATCACCATCGCGCCCGTCACCGCAATCGACATGAGGGCACTCATGTTCAGGTTGCGGTTCTTGAGCGCGATCCAGCCTTTCTTGTAGGTGGTGAGCCCGCCGGTCAGGATCGCGGCTAATGCCAGGACCACCACCACCCAGTGATTGCCACCGTTGAGCCAATAGACGACCTCCGCCAGTACGGCGTTCGCCCCGGAAATGGCAAGCGGCCACCATTTGGTGGGCGCGGCATCCGGCACAGAAGCGGGTGCGGCAGCGGAGGTGTCGCGGACCTCGGCATCGAAGCCAAGCGATTGGATGGCGGCCAATACTTGGGGCAACGTGTGCGCAGCGTGACGGACCGCCAGCGTGCGCTGAACGAGGTTGAAATCAAGACCGGCCACACCCGGCACGCCCGCCAGCTTGCCCCGAATCAGTGCTTCCTCAGTGGGACAGTCCATCTGCCGGATGGTCAGGACCGTGCTTTGCGCGGAACGCGTCTCTTCCGCGCGCACGGCTTGCATGCCAATGGCCGACAACGCCTGTTCGATTGAGGCCGGGGACGGCAGCCGGTGATTGACGGTCAGCGAACGCTGTACCAGATTGAACTCAAGCTTCACCACCCCAGGCAACGTCGCCAGCTTGTTGCGAATGAGCGCTTCCTCGGTTGGGCAATCCATGTTGTCGATCCGGTAGCGCGAGCGCTTCAAATCGACGCCAGTTGCATCGGGGGCCGGAGGCGCCACGTTGACAGCAGCGCAATCGCATCCCTTCGGGCCGCATTCGCTCACGGCAACTCCTTGTCGCTTGAATTGGATTGGGCTTAAGTACACACTCTATAGTTACTATAGAGTCAAGAGACTCCTGCCCAACATCATGACGATTCAGATCGGTGAACTGGCCAAGCGCACGGCGTGCCCGGTTCAAACCATCCGCTACTACGAGCGCGAAGGCCTGCTGCCGCCGCCTGAGCGCAGCTCAGGAAATTTCCGGCTGTATGGCGAGCGGCACATTGAACGGCTGCAGTTCATCCTCCACTGCCGGTCGCTGGACATGCCGCTGAGCGACGTGCGGGCTCTGCTGCGCTACCGCGAGCAACCGCGCGAGGATTGCGGTGCGGTGAACACCCTCCTGGACAAGCATATCCATGAGGTCGAGCGGCGCATCGAGGCGCTTGCGGCCTTGAAGCGCCATCTGTACGCGTTGCGCGAAAGCTGCTCCGATGGCCGGGCCGCTGAAGCGTGCGGGATCCTGCAAGGGTTGTCCGACGCGAGTTACGGGTGCGACGCTGACGTCACCCGTCAAGGCTGATACGCAGCCCACAGGTCATCGTCCCGATTCTTCGCGCCGATCATCTCTCAGGAACCGCCTGCACGGCTGCAGGGAGGACGTGGATGGCTTTTGCTGCGAAACATGAATTACAATCATTCTCATTTAAGGCAATCTCTCCCGCTTCGCCGGAAGGTTTTTCATGCAGCTGCAGCGCGTCGTTTCTCTCCTCCTGTTCTACCTTCTGGCATCGGTCTCAAGCGCGTACGCCGACACGCTGTCGACGCAAGACAAGACCAAGCAGGTCTGGCAGTTGCTTGATTATCTGGCGGTCGATTACGGCCGCTCCGTCAAGGACGGGCAGGTCGCCAATGCCGACGAGTACGCCGAAATGCAGGAATTTGCGCATGCGGCGGAGCGCCAGATTGCAGAGTTGCCGGCGGGGCCCGGCACGCAAGCACTGCTCAAGGATGCCGGGGCATTGCGCTCGCAAATCGCCGACAAAGCCGCGCCAGCCGCAGTCGGTGAGCAGGCGCACAAGCTCGCGGATAGCTTGCTGGCAGCCTATCCGGTGCCAATGGCGCCCAGCAAGGTGCCCGACCTCAAGCGTGGGGCCACGCTGTATCAAAATCAGTGTGCGTCCTGCCACGGTAGCTCCGGACACGCCGATGGCGTTCTGGCCGCCAAACTGAGTCCGCCGCCCATTGCCCTGGCCGATCATCAACGGGCTCAGGAGCGCAGCGTCTTCGCGCTCCAGCAGATCATCACGCGCGGTGTCGAGGGCACCTCGATGCCGAGCTTCGCGCAGCTCACCGACGACGATCGCTGGGCGCTCGCCTATTTTGCGTCGACCCTGTCGTATTCCGATGCGGATCGGCAAGCCGGCGCCAAGTTGTGGGCGTCCCGCCCTGAGTTGCATGGCGCGGTGCCCACGCTCGCCAAACTCAGCCAGACGCCCGAGGCGTCGCTGGCTAAGTCGACCAGCCCGGATGCTGCGCGGCAATTGACCGCTTACCTCAGAAGCGCTCCGGACGTGCTGAGCGCGTCCACCGCTGACAGTCTCGCGATTGCCAAGGACAAGCTGAAGGAAAGCGTGGCCGCCTTCGACCAAGGTGACAAAGCGACCGCCTCGCGCCTTGCGCTTTCCGCCTACCTCGACGGCTTCGAGCCGGTTGAGCCCGCCTTGGCCGCCAAGAACCAGGCGCTGTTCCAGGACATCGAAAAGACGATGGGGCTGTACCGCAACGCCATCACAACCGGACAGGCAGGGCAAGTGCAGGAAATCGCTCAGCGTCTGCAGACCATGTTGACCGAAGCCCAGGACGCGCTGGGCGGCACTAACGATCCGCTGTCGACCTTCCTGGGCGCCTTGACGATCCTGCTGCGCGAAGGCCTTGAAGCGCTGCTCGTCGTGGTCGCCATGATGGCGTTCCTGAAGAAAGCGGAGCGCACGGACGTGCTTCCGTACGTCCATGCCGGCTGGATTGTTGCACTGGCCGCCGGTGGGCTGACGTGGGCCGTCGCCACCTATCTGGTGGACTTGAGCGGCGCCAGCCGCGAGATGACCGAAGGTTTCTCGGCGATCTTTGCGGCCGTGGTCCTGCTTGGCGTGGGGATGTGGATGCACCAGAAGAGCCTGGCCGGTCGCTGGCAGGCCTACGTGAAGCAGAAGCTGTCGTCGGCGCTGAACAAGCGCTCGGCGATCATGCTGTTCGTGCTGTCGTTCGTGACGGTGTACCGCGAGGTGTTCGAGACAGTGCTGTTCTACGCCGCACTGTGGAGCGAAGGCAACGGCATCTACCTGCTGGCCGGCTTGGGCTCGGGGATCGCCATCCTGGCAGCCATCGCCGTTGTTCTACTGCGATCCTCGGCACGCCTGCCGATCCGCCAGTTCTTTGCCTTCAGTTCGGCTCTGGTCGCTGTCCTGGCGGTAGTGCTGATCGGCAAAGGGGTCGCAGCGCTGCAGAAGGTCGGCTTCCTGCACATCACGCCGATTTCGATGCCGCGCATCGACGTGCTGGGAATTTACCCCTCTGTGCAGACCGTGCTGGCCCAGGTGGCGATTCTGTTGATCATTGCCGGCATGATCGCCTACAACGTGCGGTCTGCATCGAACAAGGCATAAGCGTCAGCCTACCGCGAACCAGGGGTCCGGCCGAAGCGCGTCGGACTCGTACAGCCTCAAGTGAGCTGCCGTCACCGGCGCATACGCCCGGCACCTGCCGTCTCGCCCGACGACAGCCTCCGCGCGCCATACCGCGCAAGGATGATCAACGCGATGGTGGCCACACAGAAGGCAGCGCCGGCATAGAAGGTGAAAGCGGCCCCGAGCTGGTCCCACAGCAGGCCAGCCAAGGCGCTGGCCACCAGCAGCGCTAGGCCGCTGGCCAGGTTGAAGAAGCCGAAAGCAGTACCGCGCAAATCCTCTGGGGCGGTGTCGGCGACCATGGTGGCGAGCAGCCCCTGCGTCATGCCCATGTGAAGGCCCCACACTGCCACACCGGCAAGCGTGGCGGCCCAATGCGCGCTTACTGCTAGCACCAGGTCGGCGAGAATCAGGACCCCAAGGCCCCACGCCAGCAGCGTGGTGTGACGTAGGCGATCGGACAGCTTGCCAAACGGATAGGCCGAGAGCGAATAGACGACGTTCATCGCGACCAACACCAGCGGCGCCAGGTATAGCGGCAGGCCGACCTGCTGGGAGCGCAGCACCAGAAACGCTTCGCTAAAGCGCGCCAGCGTGAACAGCGCTCCAATTGCGACCACTTGCCAGTATGGACGTCCAAGCCGGACAAGGTTCGCCCACTTGATCGGGTTGGTCCGCTTGGCGCCGATGTGGGTATCCGGTTCCCGCACGCCGACCAGAAGGAGCAACACCGAGAGAATGCCCGGGATGACGGCCACCCAGAAAACAGCCCTGAAATCGTTCGCCCACAAAAACATCAGGCCAATGGCGATCAGGGGGCCGAGAAAGGCGCCCACAGTATCCAAAGACTGCCGCAACCCGAAGGCTGCCCCTCGGAGATGCGGTGGCGCAATGTCTGCGACCAGCGCGTCACGGGGTGCGCCCCGAATGCCCTTGCCGATCCGGTCGGCCAGACGCGCCGCCAGCACGACTCCCACCCCTGGCGCCAGCGCGAAGAACGGCTTAGACAGCGCCCCAAGGGCATAGCCCAGCACCGCGATCCCTTTACGCTTGCCGAGGTAGTCGCTCAATGCGCCCGAAAACACCTTGACGATCAACGCAGTCGCCTCGGCGACACCCTCGATGAGGCCAACATAGAAGGCACTCGCGCCGAGTGCGGTCACCATGAAGACAGGCAGCAGGCTGTGAATGATTTCCGACGAAATGTCCATCAGCAGGCTGACAAAGCCAAGCATCCAAATCCCTGCGGGTATCTGGCTCAAGGTGGTGCGAGTGGGTGCAGTCACAGCGATTGGCTCTGTGTCGGGTGGATCGATCCTGCCATAGCGAGGCCGAGAACCGCGGTCGCTTGAGCCGCGCTGGTCGCGCCCATACCGTATGGCCGCGCCACGAGTCTATCCGCTCCCTTGAGGTCGTCGCGACACAAACGGGCATTTTCCCGCGATTACAGCAGGTTCTTTGTCATACACGTGGCGGACGCCGGACACAGCAAGCTGAATTGCGAGCTGGATTGAAGCGAGCCAGGCGCCAAGCGCCGGTCGAAGCGCTCGTACCCCAGCGCGGTGAAGTAGCCTGCTGCTGTCGTCGTCAGCAGAAAGAGGCGGCTTACGCCAATGGCAAAGGCATCGCGCTCGGCGATTCCCACGAGGGCGCGGCCAAGACCGTTCTGGCGGGCGCATTTGGCGACGGCGACCGATCGGAGCAGCGCATCCGACCCGTATAGCTCCAACCCTGCACAAGCCAAAAGCTCTCCATCCTGCACAGCCAGGTGGAAGCGGCTGACTTGCCCGACCGCAACATCCTCGCTCGGCAGCCCTTCCTCAATGAGCAGCGCGCGAATGGCTGGATAGTCCTCAGGGCGTGCAGGGCGAAAGTCAGGTGTGCTCATTGGAGAAGTCAATCCGCCGGGTGTTCGCCGGAGGACTCGATGACGTTGGGATGCCCGCGACGCGCCAGACGCGGCTCCAGCATCCGGTGCAGCATCAATCCGAGCACCGCGCCAGCGCATTCGGCCAGCACAAAACCCGGTACGCTGCTTGGGGCAATGCCGGCGAAACTGTTGCTGAACATGCGTCCGAACGCGGCCGCCGGGTTGGCGAACGACGTAGAGGCCGTAAACCAGTAGGCCGCACCGATGTAGGCCGCCACCATGGAAGAGGCACGACCGTTCGGCGCACGCAGAATCACCAGCAGCAGCCCCGCGGTCGCCACCGCCTCGGCAATCCATTGCCCCGGTCCGCTGCGCACCTTGGTCGAGAACTGCAGGATCGTCATGTCGAACATGGCGTGCGCCAGCCATGCACCCAGTACCGCCCCCACAAGCTGTGCCGCGATGTAGGGAGCGAGCGCCGAACCGGGCAGTTCTGCGCGTGCCGCCATGACCGCACGGACAGCCGGATTGAAGTGCGCGCCGCTGATCGGCCCGAACACCTCGATCAGGATGTAGAGGCCGCCGACCGTGGCAGCTGTGTTGGCCAGCAGTGCCACCGCGACGTTGCCGCCCGCCAGGCGCTCGGCCATGATGCCGGACCCGATGACAATGGCGAGCAGTAGCGCCGTGCCCAATGCTTCGGCGGCAAGCCGGCTGCGCAGATCCACCATGGCGTTCAGTCTTGCGAGATGCGTTCGAGCTGCGCTTGCAACTCGGCGTTGGAGAGCGTATCGAGTGGCAACGCCAGCAGTTGTAGCATGCGGTAGCCGATGGCTTGGCGCGTCACCTCAAACGCTTGTCGCTTACCCTCGTCGCCGCCTGGAGCGTTGGATGGGTCGGCATAGCCCCAATGCACCTTGACCGGGCTGCCCGGCCAGTAGGGACATTGCTCGGCGGCGGCGCTGTCGCACACGGTGATGACGACGCGCATCTGTGGCGCACCGTCAGCGACGAACTCGTCCCAGCTCTTGCTGCGATAACCGGCGGTGTCGATGCCGGCGTTGGTGAGGGCTTCCAATGCAAACGGGTTGAGGCGGCCGCTCGGCGCGCTACCGGCGCTGTAGGCGCGCACGTCTTTGCCGAGCTTTTGTGCCCAGTGGTTGAGCATGCCTTCACTCAGCACGCTGCGTGCGGAGTTGTGGGTGCAGAGGATAAGGACGTTTGTAGTCATGGGAAGAAATCGGGTTATTGCTGGCCGATGTCGCGCACAGCCTTCTGTAAGGCAACGGTATCGAGCTTTGGAATTGGCAACGACAGGAACAGCTCGATGCGGCGCTTCAGGGTGATGGCTGCATCGCGGATGGCCTGCTGCTTGCGCTCGTCGGAACCCTCCACCGCTGCAGGATCAACCACACCCCAATGGGCGGTCATGGGCTGGCCCGGCCATACCGGACACACCTCGCCGGCTGCCTTGTCGCAGACGGTGAAAACGAAGTCCAGTTCGGGCGCGCCGTCTTGCGAGAACTCGTCCCAGCTCTTGCTACGGAACCCGTCCGTCGGGATACCGAACTGCTGCAGGGCATGCAGCGCAAACGGGTTCACCGCACCGGCGGGGTGGCTACCTGCGGAGAAGGCCTTGAATCGGTCGCCACCGAGGTGGTTCAACAGACCCTCGGCCAGGATCGAGCGCGCGGAATTGCCGGTGCAGATGAACAGCACGTTGTAGGTCTTGTCGGCCATGGAGGGGCTCCTAGCAGCAGGACGAACCCGACTTCACCGCAATCCCAATCGGCTTTCCACCCGGCGCACGCGGAGCGCAGCAGGCGGAGCCTTCAGTAGCAACTTCTTCCTTCTTGCCTTCGCTGAATACCGGGATGTTGCCGAGCGAATGGAAGTGCTCCCACGCGATGCCCTGCGGGTCGGTGATCCAGTGCTTGTCGCTACGGGCGTAGCAGCAGGTGGTCTCGCCCTCGTCCAGCAACGCCATGTCTGCGGCTTCGGCTCGCGCCTTCAACTCGGCCAACTCGGCAGCGTCATCGACCTGGAAGCCGAGGTGGTCCACTCCGGCGGCGCTGCCGCGCGTGGAGATGGCAAAGTTGATGCGCGGATCGTCCAGCATCCATTTCGCATAGTCGCTTTCCACGCGCGCCGGCTCGGCGGCGAACAGCTTCGAATAGAAGGCGATGCTCTTGCCAAGATCGTCAACGTGAACGTGTACGTGAAATCGCTTCATTTGGCATCTCCAGTCAGCATTTGCATGCGGTGGTGTCGGCTTCCAGGCAGGCTTCGCCCTGGCAGCAGTTGGCGGTCAGGAAGCCCAACAGTGCATCCATATGGTCGTAGGCCGCGCGGTAGATCAGGTTGCGGCCGTCGCGCTCTTGCGTCACCAGGTGCGCGTTCATCAGTTCCTTGAGGTGGAACGACAAGGTCGCACCCGGCACGTCGAGCTGTTCGGCGATCGCACCTGGAGTCATGCCCGTGGGCCCAGCCACCACCAGCATGCGGAAAACTTGCAGGCGGAGGCTGTGCGCGAGCGCGGCGAGGGATCGGATGACGTCGTTTTCTTCCATATTTCCAATGTAGTAGAAATATGGATTGATGGCAAGGAGTACGGTCACTGTTGACCGGTGCCACATCACGGTGCTGCAGCGGCGACAATATGGCCATCCAGCCCACCACGACTGCTTCATGGCCGACATCGACCGATACCTGGAAGCCGCAACCCGCGATCACACGCGACGCAGCTATCAGTCTGCCATCCGCCATTTCGAGCGGGAATGGGGAGGCTTCCTGCCGGCCAGCGCCGACAACATTGCGCAGTATTTGGCCGAGCACGCGCAGACGCTTTCCATCAACACGCTGCGTCAGCGTTTGGCTGCGATCGCGCAATGGCACATCTCGCAGGGCTTTCCGGACCCCACCCGAGCGCCACATGTCCGCAAGGTTCTGAAGGGCATCCAGGCGCTGCACCCGGCCCAGGAGCGACGTGCCAAGCCGCTGCAGCTCGCCCAACTGGAGCAGTTGGTGGCGTGGCTGGACGCGCAAATTGCGGCAGACTCGGCCGCGGGAAACGTCCATCCACTACAAGTTCATGCCCGCAACAAGGCGCTGGTGCTGATCGGCTTCTGGCGGGGCTTCCGCTCCGACGAACTGAGCCGGCTGCAGATCGAGCACATCACGGTCGAGGCCGGCCGGGGCATGACGATCTTCCTGCCGCGCACCAAGACGGACCGCAACCACGTGGGCACCACCCACAAGGCACCGGCCCTGTCGCGCTTGTGTCCGGTCGCCGCCTACGAGGCTTGGCTGGGCGCATCCGGATTGGCCGGCGGCCCCGTGTTCCGACGGATCGATCGCTGGGGACGGATGGCCGACGACGGGCTGCAGGCCAGCAGCATCGTGCCGTTGCTGCGTTCGCTGTTTCGTGACGCAGGCCTGGCGCAGGCGGGTAGCTACAGCAGCCACTCGCTGCGGCGCGGCTTCGCCACCTGGGCCAATGGGAGGGATGGCCGGGATTCGTAAAAAATCCGCCACATCCGATCTAAGGTGCTGATTTGAAAAGAAAATAGGTCATAGGATCAAGCGGTGGAGCGCGCCTCTATGGATTCAAGGGGCAACGTACACTTCAAAAACATACACCTTCGCAATTGGCCGTACGGCCACCGACCCTGCTCTCAGTGAGCCACACTGGTATCACCTGACGCCTGCGGTGCACGTTCCAGGGTGTCCGCCGAAATCAGTTTGCGCCCATACAGCATTCCCGGCACCAGCACGCTGGTTATCGAAACAAGACGCGCATACGAGCGACAAATTGAACGCATTCTTTGAGAAGATAGACTCCGATCTTTTGAAGAACACTGGCGTGCATGACCGATTTGACAAGAACGCTCATTGAGCGATGGAAAGCTGACAGGGACGGGACATATCAGACGTGGTTTCTCTGGCCGGAGCGCCTCAAGAACTTCCGCTCCATTCGGCGCGGCATCGGCGCGGTCGTCAATGAGATTCAAGCTGGGACATTCGGCAACGCCTATCGCGGGTCCCCCCTCGAAACCGTGGTCTCCTCGATTGCAGAGCAGCGCCAGATCTTCAAGGGGGCGGACCATGCCTTCCTCTGGAAGCCCAAACTGCGCATCCCGGACATCTATGAGAATGCCGATCATCAGCGAGCGTTCGCCAGGCTGCTGCATACGTGCAATTGCTGCGACACCGAACAAGAACTGGTTCAAGCGATTCAGCAGTTGAACCAACACGGCATCAAGGGGCTGGGCCCGGCCGTCGCCAACCTGCTGTACTTCATTCACCCGACGCTGGCGGTTCCCTTCAACACCGCGATCGTCAACGGATACAACGCGCTGACGGGTTCTCGCGTCAAGCTCGGGAAATGGGACCACTACCTGGCCATGCGCGAGGGTGTGCTGTCCCTGAATGGTCGCTACCGCGACCTCCTGTCCAACGATTTGGGCGCAGTTGCCGGACTGCTGTTCGATATCGGAATGGAGCGCTATCCGGCGCCGCCGCGAGAAGGCGATGCTGCCACGATCGCTGAGTGGGAGAGCAATCTGGCCAAGGCGCGCGAGGAAGCGGCCTCCTTCGCCAAACAACTTCAGGCGGGACGAACCGACGATGCCTCCCATACAGAGGTGCAAGGCTGGTTGCGCGATCTCGGCAAGGCACTGGGCTTCGCAGTATGGGTGGCAACCAACGACCGTAGCCGCCCTTACAACGGCGGCGTGCTCAGCGATGGCTGCCTGGCAACGTTGCCGAACTCGCTGTTGGTAGCGGGTGCCGACACCGTGCCCCTTATCGACGTCGTTTGGCTGAACGCTGCTTCGCTGGAGGTGGAAGCCGCCTTCGAGGTCGAACACACCACTTCGATCTACTCAGGCATCGTGCGACTGCTTGATTTAGCCCTGGGCACAGAACAGCCGGCGAAGAAACACCTGTTCCTGGTTGCGCCGGATGGACGAGAGGCCGACGTGCGCGCTCAACTTGCACGCCCCGCCTTCAGCCGCGTATCGGAACTTGGCATCCGATATGTGCCCTACACCAGCCTCACCGAGCACCGGGAAACCATGGCCCGGTTCGGCGCAGGTATCAAGCCGATTGAAGCCATCGCCAAAACGCTCTGACCGGTGGCACGATTGCGGGTGCCAAGGAGACGGTCACACCCCATCAGCTGTATGCGCGGAACACGGTGGCCTGTCCGTCCAATCCGATCAGCAGGACGTTGTATGGCATGCGCCGATTACCGTATGCCGGCCCATCCATGCCAGGGGCGCCGAGCGGCATGCTGGGGACCGCCAGCCCGATCGCTTTCGGGCGCTCCTGCAGCAGACGCTTGATTTCGCGTGCCGGAACATGGCCTTCCAGCGCATAGTCCTGCACGATGCCCGTGTGACAAGAGGCATAGCGCTCTGGCATGCCAGCCTTTCGCCTGGCTTCCACCGTTTCCTCGACGTCATGTGCAACCACGTCGAACCCGTTGTCCCGCAAGTGGGCAAGCCAATCCTTGCAGCAGCCGCAACCCGGCGTTTTCCACACCTGGATCACGGGTTTCGATCCGGCCTTTTGCGCCAGGGCTACGGCAGGCAGCAGTAACAGACCTGCAATCAGGGACCGTCTTGTCGCGGACACGGGCTTGGCAGTCGGCGATTTCATCATCATGGTTCCTCCGGCAAACAGGTAAGCAGTATCAGGTTCCAGGCGGCGAAAGCACACCAAGCCAAGCGACCAACGCCAAAATCAGTATGGCAAGGCTGGTTTCCATGACCAGACTGCGGCGCAGTGCTATCACCGCGTGGACGTGGTCTGCGGCCCTAACCGCCGCCGCAAGCCGTGGGCTCAGCCGATAACGATTGGCTGCGGCCAGTCCGAGCATCAGCGCGAACAAAGCCAGCTTGATCAACAATAAGCGCCCGTATGGCGTGGTGAACAACCCGTTAATCGTCGGCCCAACGATCAAAAAATAGTTGAACGTCCCTGTCGCAAACAGCGTGGCAACAATCAGCGTCCCAAGACGCGCGAAGCCATTGGATGTGTGACTAAGGATTTCCACCGTTTCCGATGAGGCCGCTTGTCTTGTCGACGCCAGCAGCACAAACGCTGCCAATGCGCCAACCCAGGCGCCCGCGGCCAAAACGTGCGCGATATCAAATGTGAGATGAAGGTATCCCTTCACACCGTCGTCCATCGCCCCATGCCCGGCCCAAGTGACCGTTAGCAGAGCCACCGCACCCAGCCCGGCGCACACGCCGAAGTGAGGCGCTGGGTGCTTCCGCAAACGCGCAACGGCGACCAAGCATCCGGCCAGGGCCACCAATCGCGCCATCCAGGCCAGGCCAACCGCGGTGGTGGTCAGCATCATGCTGAAGACATGGCTGGTGAGTTCAGCGTACTCGGTGGCCCCCGTCATCGCCTTGGCCATGACAACGAAGCTCCAGAGCGACAGCACGATGCCCAATGCGGCAGTGACTCCGACGGCACGGACGTATCGGCGCGCAATCGCCGTGGCCCGGTGATCGGGTCGCAACGCCTGGACCCCGAACAGCGAGACCCCGAAAAGGATCGTCAAGTCCAGGTACAGCCCAAAGCGCAGGGCGATATTGAGCCAATCGTCCGCCATGGCCTTACTTCACCTTGAACGTGAAATTCCCCGTCATCGGGTGGGTATCCGACGAGACCGCGCGCCACTCCACCTTGTACGTCCCGGTCGTCAGCGGTTGTGCGGGCGTGATGACCATCGTCTTGGCGTCGTCGCCGGCGGAGACTTTTGCGCCAACCTTCATCGGGTTATGCCCCGACATGCCGGGCATCTCCGTCATGACGAGATTGGCCCCGGAGAATTGTGTCGTGAGGGTCTCCGAGAACTTCAGCTCGATCTTCGTCGGCGCAGTCACTTCCGCCTGATCGGCGGGCGTCGAAGAGACCAGTTTGGGATGCGCGAACGCGGCCGAAGCCAGAAGCGCCAAGGACGTGCCAATGATGGCCTTGGTGGCAAAACGAGACGTGAACATAGAAACACCCTTGTGGTTGGGAGTTGAGAAAACTAGAACCAGAGGCGCACACCCGCAACAAAACGGGTGTCGCCGCGGCGCCCACCGGCCGCTTCGATCATGTTGGCGGTACCGCCAAATGCCTGACTGCGTTCGACGCCGATATAGGGCGCAAACTGGCGGCTGAACTCATAGCGCAGCCGCAAGCCCACCGTCGCGTTGGAAAGCCCGCTGCCAACGGCGAGATCGGGATCGCGCTTGCCATAGAAGTTGGCTTCGATGCGCGGCTGCAGGATCAGCCGCTGGGTCAGCAACAGCTCGTATTCGCTGGACAGACGCAATGCCGTGCGTCCACTATTGCCCACATAGGCGGTGGCCTCGACATCGAACCAGTATGGAGCCAGACCTTGCACGCCGAAGGCCACCCAGTTGCGTGTGGGTCGGCCGAAACCCGTGTCATTCCGCACACCGAGCTGGGTATCCCAGAACGTTGTGACGGCATGGCTCCACAGCAACTCGGTGCGCGCCTCTTCGAAGCGCCCCTTTGAGACATCGCCTTCGGCTTTTAGGACCGCTTTGTTGTACACGCTGCCGAACCGGGCTTGCAATTCGTAGGCGGTTGCATTGGCATCGTTACCGTGCACCCACTCCAGCCGGTCAACCAGCACTGAGCCAAAGTTGTGCGCGTCCGCCATCATCATCATGTGGCGGGGATCGCCCAGTGCGTATTTGCCGGTGCCGAGCTGGTATCCGCCCGAGTAAGCATCGGGATCGCGTGCGTCGGGCGGCGCCGAACCATCCTGCATCTTCATGCTGCCGTGGTCCATGCCTTGCATCGAGCCGTGGTCCATCCCCTGCATTGAGCTGCCAGTATTCTGAGCGCCAGATTGGGACGCCGGGGTTGTCTCCCCGTTCATCAGTTGGATTTCCTGGGCCGAGGCAACGCCGATGCCGGCGGCAGCCAGCGCCACAGTCAACAGTGTTCTTACGTGCTTGTGCATGATCAATCCGCTGTGAAAGTCGAGCATCAGACCACCACCACTTCGCGGAACATACCCGCATCCATGTGCAACATCAGGTGGCAATGCCAGGCCCAGCGACCCAGCGCGTCCGCTGTGACGAGAAAGCTGATCCGTTGGGCGGGCTGGACGGGGATGGTATGCCGGCGCGCGAGGAACGTACCGTCCGGCGCTTCCAGTTCGCTCCACATACCATGCAGGTGCATGGGGTGCGTCATCATCGTGTCGTTGTGGAGGATGACGCGCAGCCGTTCGCCATAACGGAAGTGCACAGGTGTCGATTTGCCGAACTCCACGCCGTCGAACGACCACGTGTAGCGCTCCATGTTGCCGGTGAGGTGCAGTTCCACCTCGCGCTCCGGACCGCGCTTATCCATCGGACCGCCGATGGTATGCATGTCGGCGAGCACCAGAACGCGGCGCCCGTTGTTGCGCAGACCGACGCCGGGATCGTCCAGGTTGGTGCGCGCCATGTCGACGTGCATATCGGTGCTCGGACCGTATTCCGTGCGCGCGTGCCGTGCTGTCTTGCTCGGCACCTTCAAGCTGTTAGCCGCTCCGCCGGATTCCGCATGCTGGCTGTGGTCCATCATCTGCATGCCGCCGGAGTCCATCATGGTCATGCCAGTGTCGTCCATCATCTGCATGTCGCCATGATCCATACCGGGCATGCCGCCGTGGTTCATACCGGACATCGCACCATGGTCCATGCCCGACATGCCACCGTGGCTCATGCCACCCATACCGCCCATGTCACCCATCATGTCAGCCATGGACAGCCATTCCACCTTGTCGAGCGCAGGCACTGCAGCCTGCAAGCCCCGGCAGACAGCCAGCGTGCCACGTGCATAACCAGTACGGTCCATCGACTGCGAGAAGATGGTGTAGGCGTCGTCCTTGGGCGCGACCAGCACATCGCAAGTCTCGCCGGGGCCGAAGCGGAATTCGTCCACCGTGACCGGCTCGATGTTCTGCCCATCGACCTGAACCACCTTGAGTTTCAGCCCCGGGATGCGCACGTCGTAGAACGTGTTGCCGGAGCCGTTAATGAAGCGCAACCGCACAGTCTCGCCCGGCGTAAACAGGCCCGTCCAATTGCCGGCCGGCGTGACGCCGTTGGTCAGATAGGTGAGCGTTGCACTGGAGAGATCGGCCAGATCGGTCGGGTTCATGCGCATCTGGTTCCACATGGCCCGCTTTTCCATGGCCGCCTTCCAGCCATCGTTGGAAACGTCGCGGAAGAAGTCCACCACCGTAGGCTGGTGGTAGTTGTAGTAGTCGCCCTGCGTCTTGAGCTTGGAGAGGACGCGCATCGGATCTTCGTCGGTCCAGTCCGACAGCAGCACGCTGTAATCGCGGTCGGCCCGGATCGCGTCACCGCCGGCGGCATCGATGATGAGGGCGCCATAGACCCCGGTCATCTCCTGGAAGCCCGAATGCGAGTGGTACCAGTAGCTGCCGCTTTGTCGCACCTTGAAGCGGTAGGTAAAGGTCTCGCCGGGCGGAATGCCGTGGAAGCTGATGCCCGGTACGCCATCCATCTCGAACGGCAGGACAATGCCGTGCCAGTGGATTGACGTCGGCTCGCGCAGGCGATTGGTCACGCGCAAGGTGACGGTGTCACCCTCGCGCCAGCGCAGCGTGGGCCCCGGGAGCATGCCATTGATGGTCGTGGCCATAGCCGGCTTGCCCGTGAAGTTGACCGGCGTCTCGTCGATCACCAAGTCGAATTCGGTGCCGCGCAGCACTGGTGCGGTCCCCAGCGCGGTGGACGCAGCGGATGCCGCCGAAGTGAAACCACCCAGGCCCAAACCGGCGATGACACCGCCGGCAGCCAAACCTTGCACAAACCGCCGCCGCGGCAGGTTCGGTAGCACGAGGCCGGATGCACGATTGCTGCGCATGATCGAGATTTCCTTAACAAAATGTCCGACTCTGAAAGGTGGGTGCAGGCTACCCAGCGCCAGGCTACCCCGACCTGACTGAAACATTACAAATCCGTCATCTTGGTGTGATGCCGCCTGCAGCGCGGTACTCTACAGCCCATAAATCATAGGAAGTGATTCAGGCGCGATATGAAACTGTTGGTCGTCGAGGACGAGCCCAAAACCGGAGAGTATCTGCAGCAAGGCCTGACCGAAGCCGGCTTTGTGGTCGATCTGGCACGCAACGGTACTGACGGCCGCCATCTGGCCATGTCGGGCGACTACGACTTGCTGTTGCTGGACGTGATGCTGCCTGACGTGGATGGCTGGCAGATCGTCCAATCGTTGCGCGCTGCGGAACAGGCGGTGCCGGTGTTGTTCTTGACCGCCCGCGACAGCGTGGCCGACCGCGTCAAAGGCCTTGAAATGGGCGCCGACGACTACTTGGTGAAGCCATTCGCGTTTGCTGAGTTGCTAGCCCGGGTCCGCACGCTGCTGCGCCGGGGAACCGGTGCCGTCTCGTCCGACCGAATCCAAGTGGCCGACCTTGTGCTGGATTTGGCTCGCCGTCGTGCCTCACGCGGAGGCCAGAAGATCCCGCTGACGAGCAAGGAGTTCTCCCTGCTGGAGCTGCTGGTCCGCCGCCGTGGCGAGGTCTTGCCTCGCTCCCTGATCGCCTCGCAGGTCTGGGACATGAACTTCGACAGTGATACCAATGTGATCGACGTCGCCATTCGCCGGTTGCGCGCCAAGATCGACGACCACTTCGAGCCGAAGCTGATCCAAACGGTACGCGGCATGGGTTATGTACTGGAAGCGCCCGAGGACGCGGCCTGATGGGGCAGTTCTCCCTGACCACTCGGCTCACCGCGTATTTCTCGCTGTGTTCGGCAGCCGTCTTGCTGGGCCTGGGCGTGGTGATTGCGCTGGCCATGGATCAGCACTTTGCGGTGGAGGACTACACCGCGCTGCGCGAGAACGTCAGCGTCATTGAAAAGATTGTCGAATCGAGTCCCGCCGAACAGGTCCCCGAACGCATCCGCGAGGCAATCCAACATCGCACCGATCTCGTAGCTCGTATCCAGGGTTCGGACGGGCACATGCTGTACGTAACCCAGGATTTCGATTTTCAAGCGGCAACGCAAGCGCTGGCGCAGTTGCGGCATACCAGCGAAACCCTCGTTTGGGCGCAAGGCGGTCAGCAATATCGGGGCATGCACGCGGCCATCCCACTGCGAGATGGATCATCGGGCGAGCTTGATGTCCTGCTGGGGATCAACACGGACATTCACGCCCACTTCCTCCACACCTTCCGCGGGACGCTCGCTTTCTATATCGCCGTCGCAGCGCTGGCCACGGGCCTATTCGGCTGGTGGGCTGCACGCCGAGGCCTGGCGCCTTTGCGCACCATGGCCTCGCGGGCGCGCACGGTGACTGCCGACAAGCTCGATGAACGCATGCCTGTTGATACCGTGCCAGTCGAAGTGGCGGACCTTGCCGCGACCCTGAACGGCATGTTGGAGCGCCTGCAGAACGATTTCCGCCGCTTGTCGGACTTCTCGACCGACATCGCCCATGAACTGCGTACGCCTATCACGAACCTGCTCACGCAGACGGAGGTCGTGCTATCCCAGCCGCGCGAGGGCACGAAGTATCGCGATGTGCTGACCTCCAATGCGGAGGAACTGCAGCGCCTGGCACGCATGGTGTCCGACATGCTGTACCTCGCCAAGATGGAGCACAGCCTGACGCTGCCAAGCGCCGAAGACATCCGCATCGCTGACGAAATCCGCGCGTTGTTCGATTTCTATGACGCGCTTGCAGAAGACAAGGCTGTCCTGCTCGAAACGCGGGGCGATGGACACGTCACAGGAGACCGGCTCATGCTGCGCCGTGCGTTGAGCAACCTGCTCTCCAACGCCATCCGGCACACCCCGCGACATGGCCGCGTGGTCGTCTCGGTCAGTGATGATCGCGACGGCATGACGGTTTCGGTAGACAACGACGGCAGCGAGATCGCGCCGCAGCTGCTGCCATTTATCTTCGAGCGCTTTTTCCGGGCGGACAAATCGCGCGCGCGGCCCGAGTCGGAAAGTGCCGGCCTTGGCTTGGCCATCACCAAAGCGATCGTTGCGGCGCACGGCGGCACCATCACCGTTGCGCGCATTGACGGGCGCACACGGTTCTCTATCCGCCTACCGCGTTGCATCGATGCCGCAATATTGTCTGTATAGTTCTTTGCACACTGCGGCGACTACTGCCAAGCCGGGCTTGGCGGGCATTTTGGGTCGCAAACCGAAACAGCCGCCGGTTTCGCGCGCCACTCCGATGGACTCAAACGATGAGGATCGGCGCTTCATCGTACTCGGAATACGATCCTGCCATTGACAGGATGCCCATCGGATGAGACCGCTTGCCAGTCAACGCGATAGGAACCAGCCATGAGAGGTTGAGTCGGCTGAATAACGACCGTCTTGGCGTCTCCGCCACGCGATACTTCAGCCGGAATCTTCATCGGCCCGTGAAGCGCCCGGCCCGGCAGCCACGCCATAACTAGATTACCTCCCGAAGGCGGGAATACAAGTTCCTCTGAAAATCTCAATTCGATTCGCTTTGGGGCGGCCACTTCAGAATTGTTCGCTGGTCTCGATGAAACCAGCTTTGGATGGCCGAGAGCGATCTCGCTCAGAATCGCGAACAGGACGGTGACTGAGCCTCGCAATGCGCGGCGACTTGCGGACATGGCGCACCTCCGTTTCTTGGGAATGTGCATTTAGCTTAAGTCGTTGCACACGGAGCCTGTTGATGCAGGTCAGACCACCCACGAGCAACTAGCGTGCGATGAGATGGTAATCGGTGTCCCAAAACAGCACGATATGGCAATGCGTACCGAAGTTGTTGGTGCGCGCGGTAGCGCCCGCTGGGTGATGTCACGACGCATAGAGGTGTACGGGTTCGGCACCGGCTCGACACCGTCCACCAGAGGCTAGTTCTAGACCACTTTGCTGTGGCGCTGCTACGTTGGTGATTTGCTGCCCAATGCGATCCGGCACACCCCCGCGACATGGCCTTGTGGTCGTCGTGGCGCACGCGCGTCTCCACGTGCCGACCGCATTCCGCCGAGAGCGCGAACACTTCGGTTCACCATGGGCCACTGGCGGAAAGCGCACATGACCGCCACATGGCGGTCCGATTACGGTTCGGACAGATCTGGCCATTTGCGACTCAACGTGCCCCGCCTCTTTGGCACAAGGCGCCGTCCTTGCTTTCTCGTGGGTGCGCATGCCATGTCGGTACGCCAACCACCCAGGAGAACGACGATGTCTCACCAAACCTATCAAGAATGTCTCGACGCCTGTAACGCGTGTCAGGTCACATGCTTGCACTGTGCTGTGGCTTGCCTCAACGAGCCAAGCCCGGCGGAACTTGCCGACTGTATTCGCCTGGATCTCGATTGCGCGGAGTTGTGCCAGACTGCCGTTGGTTATATGGCACGCGGCAGCAGCCAAGCCAAAGCCGTTTGCGTATTATGCGCAACCATCTGTCAGAAATGCGGCGCAGAGTGCGCGAAGCATGCACACGACCACTGTCAAACTTGCGCACGTGCGTGTGAGGAATGCGCGCAAGCCTGTCGAGCTATGCAATAACGGCTTTGAACCCCAGTTCAATTGGAAGGAGCAAATGGCGCTGATAGGTCACATCCGCCGTCACGTGTTACACCATCCACGAATTGCCGGTTCGGTGCGCTGCCATTGGAAAGCGGCCTCAAAAGCACAATGCGCGCACATAGCACGAGGAATTTTCATTGTTGTTCATGCGCCCCGCCCTTCCCTCGTCTGCCTTTCTCCTTCTGCTTGAAAGCTGCGCTGCTCTGGCTGACGTTCAGCCTGCCGCGCCGCGCCCCACCAACGCAGTGCAGCCACACTACCAAGCAGCAACACAGCCGCCGCTGCCCAAAATGGAGCGAACGTATTCCATCCAAACAGGGTACCGGCACTCACCGAACCTAGTGCCTGCCCCAGGTTGCCTGCGGCTGCCTGCCTTGCCAACAGCGACCCAGCGAAACTACGGTCACCTTCCAGCAACTCATAAGACAGCACCGGTCCAATCATGCCGACGCCGGTAGCCACCACGGCGATTAGCAGCCCAAGCGCGGCGGCATCGGGCACCAGTGCGGCAAAGCCCAGTGCCACCGCTGAGCCGGCAAATGCGCCGGCAACCCAGCGATGGTCGATATGCTTGCGCACTGCCGGAAGCAGCAGCAAAGCCTGCGCGGCGAGCATCGCCAGGCTGCACGTGACAAACATCACCGCAATCATCGAGTTGGGTAGGCGCAGTGTCTGGCCACCAAACAGGCTGAAGCCGACTTCGAAGGTACCTGCGGCAAAGGACGCCAGCAGGGCTAACAGCATCGATACAGCAACGAAGCGCTTGCGCTGCCGGGTCATCTGCACCGAGCCGCTGTCGAGCAAGATCGGCTTGGTCGTGCTCAGGCAGCGGCGAACCGCCAACAGAAGTGGCAGTCCGACCGATGCGACCACCAACGCGGGCCAGTTGACCATACTGGGCATCTGGCCTGCAGGCATGCCCATCAGCGGCCCGGCAAGCCAACTACCGAACGCGGGGCCCGCGAGAAAGCCAACGAACGATGCACTACCGATCAGCACAAAGCGCCGACTCCTGTCCTCGGTATTGCTGATGTCGGTCACATAGGCCTGGGCACCGGGCACGATAGCCGCTGCCCCCGCCCCGGCGATCAATCGACCGCCATAGATCGCCATGAGACTGGGTATTAGCGCGACCATCGCGGTTCCCAGCACAAACATAGCGAAGCCGGTAGTCAGCGCCGCCGCCCGCCCACGATGATCCGACTGGCGGCCCCACCACGGCGCAAAGATGAACAGCGCGAGCGTGTAGATTCCTCCCAGCATGCCAACGTGCCACGCCAGCGTTTGCCGCGTCGCACCAGGCAGGTACTGCGCCAGATACAACTGCAGCAACGGCAGCCCGACTCCATAGCCGAGAGAGACAACAAATACCAGAGCAAGCAGCACGACCAACGCTGGCCTGACGGCCCGCGCATCGAGGGGTGCGGGAGTGGCGGACGATTGATTAAGCATGATGCCTTCAGCCCGCGCCGTGAGCGGCCACCGGAGCGGTCACGCCGTTGTGGACCGTCGCCGCGCTTGCGCGTCGGATTCCAGTCAGCCGGGTTCGCTTGAGCATTAGCGCGTTAATCGCCACTAGCGCAGAGCTGCCCGACATGGTAATCGCCGCCACCTCGGGGCTGATCGTGAATGGGTAGAGTACGCCGGCCGCCAACGGGAACGCCACTACGTTATAGGCGACCGCCCACCACAGGTTCTGATGCATCTTTCGCAAGGTCGCGCGGGACAGTTCAATCGCACCGACCACATCCAGCGGATCGCTTTTCATCAGGACCACATCGGCACTCTCCATCGCGACATCGGTGCCCGCACCGATCGCGAAGCCCACGTCGGCTTGCGTCAGCGCCGGAGCATCATTGACGCCATCGCCCACCATGCCGACCTTCTTGCCCTGCCCCTGCAGTTCCTTGACCTTTGCGGCCTTGTCGCCCGGCAGCACGTCGGCCAGCACGATGTCGATGCCCAATTCCTTCGCAATGCGCTCAGCGGTCGAACGGTTGTCACCGGTTAGCATTGCGACCTGCACCCCGCGGCCATGCAGTGCCTTGATCGTCTCGGCCGAAGACGGCCTCACTGCGTCGGCGATCGCGATCAAACCGATCAGGCGACCGCCGTGTGCGACGTGCACCACGGTGCGGCCTTGGCCCTGCAGACGGTCGGCATCTGCCTTGAGCGCGCCAAGGTCAACGCCATTGGCCTCCATCAACCGCCGATTACCGAGCAGGGCCAGCCGACCGGCCACCACCGCCTGCGTGCCCTGCCCATCGATGTTGGTGAAATCCGTCACCGCTTCGGAGGCCAGTGCGCCGGCACGCTTGAGGATCGCGACCGCAAGCGGGTGTTCGGAGAGCTTTTCGACCGAGCCTGAAACGCGCAGCAGGTCGTCTGGCGTTACGTCCCGGGCCACCGCTATATCGACCACTTCCGGCTCGCCAAGCGTCAGGGTGCCGGTCTTGTCGAAGATCACCACATTTAGCCGTGTCGCGTCCTCCAGCGCCGCAGCATTCTTGAACAAGATGCCGTTCATCGCGCCCAGGCCGGTACCCACCATCACCGCCATCGGCGTCGCCAACCCCAGTGCATCTGGGCAGGCAATCACAAACACCGTGATCGTGAGTGTCAGTGCCAGCAGTACCGGCTGCCCGAGCACGAAGTACCAGACAGCGAAAGTGGCCACACCGATCAGGAAGGCGATCACGACCAGCCATTGTGAGGCCTGGTCGGCCAGCAACTGCGCTGGCGCTTTGGAATTCTGCGCCTCCTGCACCAGTTTGACGATCTGCGCCAACGCGGTGTCGGCACCCACCTTGGTCGCACGATAACGGAAGCTGCCGCTCTTGTTGATCGTCGCGCCAATCACCTTGTCGCCCACCATCTTCTTCACCGGCATCGACTCGCCGGTGAGCATCGATTCGTCCACCTGAGAACCGCCCTCGAGCACCTCGCCGTCAACCGGAATCTTGTCGCCAGGACGCACCAGGACGATGTCGTCGAGCAGCACTTCGGCGGTCGCCACAGTCACTTCCTTGCCGGCGCGCAAGACAGTGGCCTTTGGCGGGGCCAAATCCATCAGCGCGCGGATGGCTTCCGACGCTCCTGCGCGCGCGCGCATCTCCAGCCAGTGGCCCAGCAGAATGAACACCAGCAACACCGACACAGCCTCATAGAACTGCGCACCGCCGAAAATGAAGGTGCTGCCGACACTGAAGACGTAGCCGGTGCCGACGCTCAGCACCACCAACACCGCCATGTTGAGCACGCCATTGCGCAACGCACGCGCGGCGGCGACGAAGAACGGCCACGCGGGGTAGATCACCGCAGCGGTGGCGAGCAGGAACAGCCACAGCCCCAAATCCAAGCCGAACGGTGGCTTCAGCTTGATGAAATCCATGCCCATCGGGGCATACAGGAAGATCGGCACCGTAAACGCCAGGCAGACCCAGAAACGGTTGCGCATGTCGCGCGCCATCCCCTTGGCATCCATACCGGGGCCATGGCCCATCTCGTGGGCCATTGCATCCATGCCACCGTGAGCCATCGCGGCGTGGTCGTGCGCGACGGGCGCCTCCGCTGTGGCCGGCCCACCAGCGGCATGTACGTGCCGCTCAGGATGCTCGTGCTGAATATGGCCGTGCGCGTGTGCCGGCGCCACAGCATGCTCCATCGGCCCGCACATGTGCCGGGGCAACATTTCGCCCGCACAGTGGTACCCGCAGTCCTGGATTGCCGCCCGGATGCGTTCCGGATCAATGCGCCCCTGGTCGTACGTCACCGTGGCCGATCCGGCCACCGCGTTGACCGAGACATGCTCAATGCCCGGCATCTGCGCTAGGTGCTTTTCGACGCCGCGCGCTGCCAGCGGCGATAGTAGCCCTGCCACCTCGAATGTGTTGGTTGTGCTCATGAGGGAATCCGTTGTTGGGGAATCGAACGCAGTGCGATGAAGTGCAGTGCGACAGCGCCACTCAGCAGCGCGGCGAAGAAGCACCACACCGAAATGAACCAATGGGCATAGAAAACGTAGGCGGTGAACGAAGCGGCCAGCGTGAGCGCCCCGAACACCTTGACCCAAACATGGCTGGAGAGCAACAGGCTCACCGTCGTGGAAAGCAGGTACAGCGTCATCGACGCGACAATGTAGAAATGCGGGGACTGGTAGTCCACATGGCCTGCCATCGGGCGCGCCTGAATCGGGTTGACCACCAGGCTGTACAACAGGTATGCACCCACAGCCAGACCCATAACCACAAAGGCCAACAACCCTCGGCGGCGCGGACCCCGGGGCTCTAGCAGCCATGCCGCTAAGGGGACGTACACCGGCCACAGTACGTGGGAGAAAAATGAGTACACCTGCGTAGCAACAAAGTTAAGCCAAGCGGGGCCACCAAAACTGAGCCAGACCACCCCCTCGACAAGCTGCTGGATCGCAAACAGCAATGGGATGGCGGCATAAGGGCGCTCCGCCGGGCAGCGCGCCATACGCAGCGTCACGGTGCCGATTGCCAGCAGTAGCGTGCCGGAGCCAAAGCTGGCCGTCGCGGAAAAGCACATAGCGCTAGTTCCCCCAATCCCAATGCGGTCGACTGCGGTACAGATCACGCCGTGTCATCGGCACAGGCCATTTACCCGGGTGGCGATTGGACGCCAGGATTTGATAGATGCCGGAGCCACCGGCCTCGAACTCCAACGCGCAGGCCGCCATGTACAGGCGCCAGACGCGATAGGCGGCTTCTCCAACTTCAGCGATCGCCGCATCGCGCTGAGCCTCCAGGCGATGCACCCAGTGCCGTAAGGTCATCGCGTAGTGCGGGCGCAGTCCCTCGACGTCATGGATCTCAAAGCCCGCGCGCTCCATGCCGAGTTGGATGTTGCTGATGCAATCAAGCTCGCCGTCGGGAAATACATAGCGATTGATGAACTCGGTGGCAGCTGTCTTGTTCCACCCTTCCTCGTCGTGCGTGATGCCGTGGTTCAAGAATAGGCCGCCCGGCTTGAGCATCCGACGCACCACCGCATAGTAGGCCGGCAGGTTGCGCAGGCCGACGTGCTCGAACATCCCGATGCTGGAAACCTTGTCGTAGACACCCTCGCCTTCCAGATCACGGTAATCGCGCAACTCCACCGTGACGCGATCCTGTAACCCTTCGATCCGAATGCGCTCGCGGGCGTATTCGAGCTGTCGCTCGCTTAGGGTGATGCCGTGGGCGTGCACACCGTGCTCGCGCGCGGCCCAACATACGAGCGCCCCCCAGCCGCAGCCGATATCCAGCAGCCGTTCGCCGGGCCGCAGGCGCAGCTTGCGGCAAACGTGCTCAAGCTTGTTGCGCTGCGCCGTGTCCAGCGAATCGGAGGGCTGCTCGAAGTAGGCGCAGGAGTACACCCGCTCCTCGTCCAGCCACAACCCATAGAACTTGTTGGACACGTCATAGTGGAACGAGATCGCGGCGCGATCGCTGTGGCGCGAATGCCGGTGCGCGAAGCGCCGGGCGACCCGGGATGCGAAGCCCGCATCCGGTTTGATCTCACCCAGGTCCGGAGCGGGCAGCATTAACGCGTCCTTTAACAGCGCGAGCTTGTCGCGCCACGACAACTGGATCGACTCGAAATGGTTCTTCAACCGGAGCGCGCCGTACAGGTCTCCCTCGATGTCGAGCACGCCCCGAAAGTACGCGTCAGCCAATAAAAGGGGACTGCGCGCCACCACCAACTGACGCAACAGGCTGGGGTCCCGCACCACCAACGTGAAATCGACCGCCGTATCGTGCCCGTGCAGCGTGTCGTTCCACAGCCGCAGTGCGGGCGGCTTCTCCATCCCAGCGAGCAACCGACGCAGGATGCGTAGCGCCGGCTCGGTGTCGGTCGAAGGAACGCTGCCAATAAATGCCTTGGTGCTGTTCATCTCTTGCCCTCCCGTTGGGTTGATGGCTCGTCGCGGTCCTCTCCGCCAATTGACACGATGAAGCGCCAACCCGACATCGGAATCGCGGCTTTGCAAAATCCGGCCAGATCTATCTCGAAGTGAACGTGCGGAGTCTTGGCACTCATGTGGCACCCCCGGGGTCTTGCATGAGTTCACGAACCGCGGACGCTAGGTCCGGGGCAACGGAGATTCCATTGGTGGGATGGACAACCGTGTCGCAGCTCACCACCAGCCCGGCCCCAGTGGACTCCAAATCCTGAACCGCGTTGCCTGAAAACACCGCGTGAATCGCGATGCACACAGGCGCGGCCAAGCCCGCGCGCCGCAGATGACCAATGGTCTCGGCCATCGTGCGACCGGTGGAGACAATGTCATCGACCAGCACCGGCGTGTGGTCGCGCCAGCGCTCCACATCCGGCACCGAAACCTCGACATCCCGGTCACCTTTGCGGACCTTGTGCAGCACCACCATGGGCGCGTCCGCCCTGCTTGCGACATCGGCCACCCATTGGTTGCTCTCCTCGTCAGGGCCCACAAGCGCCGGGCGTGTCACATGGGCGCGCAGCCATGCCGCCACAGCCGGCGCCGCGTGGACGTGACGCGTTGGGATTACATAGACCTGCGACAACTTGGTGATGCGGTGCAAGTGGGGATCGACTGTTGCCAGCCAATCAAATCCACGCGACAACCAGGCTGCAAAATGCCGTGCACTCACCGTCTCACCCGGCTGGAAGCAACTATCCTGTCGCATGTAGGCGAGGTAAGGTGCGACCAGACCAACGTCGGTCGCACCGTTCTCCCGGGCGGCCGCCGCCAACAGCAGCAACGGAATCAGCTTGTCGTCCGGCCGGTCTAGCGTGCAGACGATGGCGACCCGCCGCCCCTCCACGGCAGACTCCACCCGCACATACGACTCTCCATCCGGAAAGCGCCGCACCGTCGTAGTCCCGCGCTCTGCGCCCAACGCCGAAGCCAGCTTCTCTGCCATCGCTTCATTGCCCGGCATGGCAAAAATCAGTGGCGTCATCTCGAATCTCCCACATCGATCAGCGGGTGAGCCTCCAGGTAGTCGAACGCGTAGTCCAACTCGCCGAGCGCTTCGGCATGCACGGTGAACAGCGGCATACCTCGCTCGACGCGATCCCCCAGCTTGACATGCAGTTCGAGCCCGGCAGCGGGTGCCTTCGGTGCCCCGGCGAGCTTGGCCACGCGAGCCAACCGCCGGCTGTCGATCTCACGTACCATCCCGTCACGTTCGGCCAGCACAGGCTCGCGTAGCCGCGCCCGCTGCGGCTCGCGTAAGCCCCCTTGCGCTTTGCAGATCGCCTGGAATTTGGCCCACGCGGCGCCGCTATCAAGCAACCGCTGAGCGACCAAGACGCCAGTACCCGGCTCGCTGTGACCGCAAAATTCCAACAGTTGTCCAGCCAATGCGACAGCGCGCACGCTCAGATCCTCGGGCGCGCGCTCGGCACGCTGAAGGACTGCCAGCACGTCGTGCGCCTCCAGTGAGGGACCAATGCCACGGCCCACCGGCTGCGTCCCGTCCGTACGCACTACCTGCAAGTGCAAATCAAAGGCCTGCGCTACCTGCTCCAGCATTTGCTTCAGGCACTCGTAGTCTGCGTCACTGCGCACCTTGGCGGTCGGCCCGACCGGCACATCGATCACGGAGTGGGTAGCGCCGGCAGCGATCTTCTTCGACAGCACAGATGCCACGAGCTGCGCGTCGCTGTCGAGGTCCAGCGGGCGCTCGACGCGGATCAACATGTCGTCGGCCGGGCTGAGCGCCAGCGAGCCTCCCCAGACAAAGCAGCCGCCCTCGCGTTGGACAACGCGGCGCATCTGCTCCAAATCGAGCGCCACCGGCGTCATCGTTTCGATCACGTCGGCGGTGCCAGCCGGCGAGGTAATGGCCCTTGACGACGTCTTCGGCATCGTGAGCCCGGCCGCGGTGATGATCGACACGACAATCGGCGTCGTGCGGTTTCCCGGCAATCCACCCACACAGTGCTTGTCCGCGATCGGTGCATGCCCCCAGTCGAGCCGCTTGCCCGCGGCCAGCATCGCTCGCGTCAGATCGATCGTCTCCTGCAAATCCATCCGCCCGCCGGCGCAGGCGCTTAGAAAAGCGGCGATATGTGTCCCAGGGTAGCTGCCAGCGGCGACGTCACTAATGATCGAGTCCAGAGCCGACGCGTCGAGCCTGTGGCCGTAGATCTTCGCCCGCACCTGGCTCATTGAGTCCAGCGTCGGGGCATGCGAGATCGTGATCCGGTCGCCCGGCGCGGGCGCCAGCGCTCGCCACGCGCTGTTCGAAAGCGCCGCCTCCCCCAACTCCAGCAAGGTCGGATCGACAACGTTCAGCGTGGCGATGATCGAGCGTCCGTTCAGGCTAATCAGTACTCGCGTCTGCGCCTCGAAACCCTCGGAGCGGCAAACATGGCAGTCTCGATGCATGTAGACGACATATTCCTGCTGCGTCTCGATGCCCATCCGACGCACGGCAAGACTTGCCCTGTGGCGAGGGTTCCTCATACATCGAACTCCACGTGCTGTCCCAACAACGGAACGCTGGCGGACCACCCAAGTTCCCGCTCGATGCGCTGGCGCATCGCATCAGCCGGCCCCGGCTCGCCATGGGTGACGAACACCGAGCGCGGCGCCGCTGGCGCACTGCCCAGCCACTCGATCAATTGGCTTGCATCGGCATGCGCCGACATGCCCTGCAGTGAAATCACTTCGGCACGCACGGCGACGTCCTCACCGTGAATGCGCAGGCTTCGCTCACCAGCCTGCAGCCGCGCGCCGCGTGTCCCCCCAGCCTGATAACCGGCCAGGATGATGGTGTTGCGCCGGTCCGGCGCCAGATGCTTCAGATGGTGCAGCACGCGGCCGCCGGTGGCCATGCCGCTGGCCGAGATGATCACAGCCGGGAGGGCCAGCCCAGCCAGCGCCCGCGATTCCTCCGGGGTCCTGATCATGCGCGCAGCTTTGTACATCCCGAGGCAATCTTCGAGCGACAGCTTATGTTCGGCGTGATGGCGGTGATAGATCTCGGTTGCATCTATTGCCATCGGGCTGTCGAGAAAAACAGGCAGGTCTGGAATCGCGCCCTGTTGCTTCAGCTTGTGGATCAAATGCAGCAGCAACTGTGCACGCCCCACCGCAAACGCCGGAATCACGACCATGCCGCCACGGTGTGCTGTGCGAGCAATCGCCTCACCGAGCACGGCCTGCGCATTGGGTACCGGTTCGTGTAGCCGGTCCCCATAAGTCGATTCGACAACGATGTAGTCTGCCTTGGGAGCCGGCGCAGGCGCACGCATCACCGGGTCGTCGGGGCGGCCAACGTCTCCGGAGAACAGCACTGTCGTCTGCCCCGCTGTCAGTTCGGCCGAGGCCGCGCCGAGAATATGCCCAGCCGGGCGCAAGGTCACCGTAACGTCGGGGACGACGTCCACACACTGGTCGAAAGGCAATCGGTGCAACTGTTCCATTGCGCGACGTGCGTCGTCCTCCGTGTACAGCGGCAAAGCCGTGGCGTGCTTGGAGGTGTGATGCCGGTTCGCATAGGCGGCGTCCTCCTCCTGGATTCTCCCGCTGTCGGGCAACAGCAGACCGCATAGTTCGATTGTCGAGGGCGTCGCCAGAATCCGGCCCCGGAAGCCCTGTTTCACGAGCAACGGTAACGCACCGGCATGGTCCAGATGGGAGTGTGTCAGCACCACCGCATCGATGTCGGCGGCGCTGAACGGCAACGGCTCCCAGTTCAGCAATCGCAACTGCTTGTAGCCCTGGAACAACCCGCAATCAACCAGCAGGCGCTGCCCCTGATGCTCCACCAAATACTTTGAGCCGGTCACTGTGCCGGCCGCACCGTGAAAACTGAGCTTCATCGCCTCCCCCTTTTTGTCATGCGTGGTGGTGGCGATCCGCTTGCTTGTCGCCAAAATTCGGGATGAACCGCGGGGTGTGCGACGCATAGTGCGCCCACTCCTCCCCAAATTCGCGCTCCGCCCACTTCTCTTCCGTAATGGCCAAACGCACGTACATGACCACCAGCACTGGGAACATCAGCAGTGTCAGGATGGTCGGCCACTGCAGTAGAAAACCGAACATGATCAAAACGAAGCCCACATACTGCGGATGCCGGATACGGGAGTAGGCGCCGGTGGTCGCCAGCGTATGGCTCCGCTGGTTGTGGTAAAGCACCGCCCAAGCGGCCGACAATAGCCAAAAGCCACCGCCGATGAAGATAGCGCTCAGCAGATGGAACGGCCCGAAATGCGGATTGGCGCGCCAGCCGAACATCACCTCCAGCAGGTGGCCAGCGTCATGCGACATGAAATTCACGCCGGGGAACTTCGCGCTCAGCCAACCCGACAGGAGGTAGATCGTCAGCGGGAAGCCGTACATCTCGGTGAATAGCGCCACCAGGAACGCAGAGAACGCGCCAAACGAACGCCAGTCGCGCGGGCTTTGTGGCTTGGCGAAGCTGAACGCGAAGATGATGAAAACGAGGGAATTGATGATTACCAGCGACCATAAGCCATAGGCGGGAGGTGTCGATTGGTCCATGATGGCGCTCCTCTGAGAAGAACTTAGTGGTGGTGATGCTGAGCGCCCTGAACGGGCGGTTGTTCGCTGGCCGTCGACCCCGATGGGCGGCTACTTCCGGAATCGGAACCGCGCGGCTGGTCCTCGTGACCTGCGTGCCCTCCATGGCCACCGTGCCCGTGGAAGAGGTGCAGCAGCGGACAAGCCAGCAGTAGAAGAAACGGCAACCAGCCGAACAGATGTGCCCGGTGCTCGGTGAACAGGAAGAACAGGGCAATCAACGCAAACGCAATGAAGATGGCCCCTGAACCGATGCGGCCCGACTGGCGGTGCCTGGAGAGAGATCGAAGCGACGACATGAGAACTCCTTCGCAAGGTCAAGGTTAGGGACGCCGATCGGTGCACTGCCCGGCCGCCCCTCCTAGCGGTCTATCAGTGGCAGCATCCACCGCTCTTGTGAGCAGTGCCGGTTGGGACGTCACCATGGTGGGCATGCTCCGTCTTCGCTCCGGCGCCAGTGCTAAGCGACTCGGCTTCGTAACCGGCTGCTGCCAGCGCGGCCAGCATTGCGGGCGCGGCCTGGGCGTTACCGCTGACGCGCGCGATACCGCGCGCCAGATCCACGTCGACGGCATCCACACCAGGCACTCGCTGCAGTGCATGAGTAACCGACGAGACGCAGGAGCCGCAGCTCATGCCCTTGATCTTCAGTTCGATAGTGTCCATGGAAGAAATCCTTTTAGGAGGTGACGTTGAAAATCTCACTGCGACTGCGTTCAACACAGCGCCAGACACTTTCCGGCAGTAGAGAAAGAACGCAATCGAGACGCTCGGGGCGAATGCCGACCAAGGCCGCTTTTGTTCAGTGCATTGACGATGGAACGGCGTGTTGCAACGCACCTTTGGCGGTGTCCGCACTGGATGCGCGTCAAGGCGATACGTAAGACAAAGCCGCGCACTGCCAAACAGCGACAGAGCGCTATAGCGTCAACCGGAGGAAGACGATTGGTATAGACGCGAACTTGTCCGCTGGCCGGGGATTGGACTGACGGTGCACACTGCAGCGGTCCACCTCCGGCGTGGATGCCATGCTCATCGGTAATGGCACGGCCACCGGAATGAGAGGCTTGTCATGATCCGACAGCACACGGGGAATGCTGGTTGAGGACTTTTCGCAGAAGCTGTGGCAGGCAATCTTGCCGCTATCGTCACAGCCATCATCGTCGGCATCCGCATGGTGTCCATGACTGTGGGCTGACACGTGGCCAGATGCCGGCGCTGCGGCCTTACCTGCATCCGCGACAGCGCACGCGTTTGCGATGCCGACGGCCAGACCCAACAGCCACACCAGTAGCATTTGAGCTGCCCAGCGGCGTAGATGTCGGGAGTGGAAGAACATGATTTCTGCCCAAAGAGAGGAACGGTCACACAGAGTCAGCCTAGGCGCGGATGTCCAACCTCCGGTTGATACAAATCAACCGTAAACCGTCCGACGGTTCAACTCAACAACGTCTTCAGGCCCGCAAACGCAGCGCCTGGGTCAGCAATCCCGTGGTAAATGGCCGGGATCTCGTTCTTCAAGCCCAGCAGCCCATAAACCGCGTGCATCGCGCCGCGAACCGAATATTCGACGGTGAACACTACGTCCTGAGGGATCTCAACATACTGCCCAAGCAGCGCGAAGTTCTTCGCTCCGTGCGGGATCACTGGCGGCCGATCCGAAGGCTCGCGGCGCTCAAATTCGCTGGTGATGTACGGCATCATCACCGGGATCACAGTGGTGGTACGACAGACCTCGTCAAGAATGTCCTCGCAATGCAAATGGTGCAGCAGCTCGGTGAGGATTTCCTGGCCGGTTGCCTGGGCCATCGTCTTGTCGATGTAATCGCCCTTGTTGTCCACGAAGAGCCCGTAGCCCCACAGGGTGTACATGTCTTTCGGCTGTCCGGCGAAGTGCGGCGCGTGAGGCACGACGATCGACATCAGCCAACTCGAATCCTTGAACGTCATCAGACCGCCGGTGCCTGGCGCATTGCCGGTAAAGGTCTCAATCCGGTGCACAAGCGCCGGGCTGCGCATCGTCAAGGTGAACGACTCCCACTTGCTTTCGTCGACGTTGCCACAGAACGCATTCGGCCGCCCGAGCCCAGGTTCCTTACGGGCCATGGTCTCCCACAGAGTCCAGGCGCCATCGCGTTTGTCGCGCACCAGTTCCGGTGCATGGTGGTCGTCCCCATAAGACGCGTCGGCGGTCATCGAGCCGATGGTGATGAGCACCAGATCCTCTTGCCGCACGTCATAGGCCATCGGCTGTCCGCCGCGCACCACGCGCAGCAGTCCAATTCGCCGGCCGTCACCGGTTTCAACAAAGTCGACATCCTCCACCTTTGTGCCATATTCGAACACCACACCCTGCTGTTTCAGCCATTGCTCCATCGGCCGCACGATCGCGTCATACTGGTTCAGCGGCGTGCGCCGTACGCCGGCCAACGTGTGGATACGCGGGAACTCCTGCAAGAAGCGCAACATATAGCGTTTGAGTTCGATCGCGCTGTGCCAGTTCTGGAAGGCGAAGGTCGTACGCCACATGGCCCAGAAGTTGGTCTCGAAGAAGTGCGGCGAGAAACAGTCCTCAATGCGAAGCGTATGCAGCAGCCCTTCTGGCGTGGCCAGCAATCGCATGATCTCCAACCGGTCATGGAGGTTGAAACCCAGATCGGCAGCGTCGAGGATACGGCGTTGCCCGTCGATCAGCCGGGCGTGTGAATCCGAGCGCCATTCGGCGTTGAAGGCCCAGGCCTGCTGCTTGACACTGATTTTCGGATCATCCAGCGACGGAATGCTGTCGAGCACGTTCCACAGACAGACATAAGTCTCTTCGGTGAACATGCGACCGCCCCGAGTTACATAGCCTTTGTGCGGATCACCGGAGCCATCGAGCGCACCACCGGCCACCTGCTGTTCCTCCAAGATGTGGATGTTCTCCCCCTTGAAGCCTGCGTCGCGAATCAGCAGCACGGCAGCCGACAATGACGCAATGCCGCTGCCAACCAGGTATGCGCTACGGTGCTCGTTCTTCGTTACCTCAGCCATGGAATCCTCTGATTCTGTGTGGATGCTCAATGAGCAACGCGACTTGGGAATACTTTAGGTGGGTATGCGATCGATACTTTGCGCCAGCGCAAGTTGCTGTTGAGTCTCATGCCGCCGTAATGGATTTGTCATGTTTGCTTTCCGCGACACATCCCCTATCGGCTGGGCACAACCATGGAGAAGCCACGGCGCTTGCGCCCGCGCGCGCGGCCCCAATGTCGCGGGTTGATGAAGGTCAACCTCGGCGATTTCCAAGCGTCAATACTGGGAACGCATACCAATGCGCGGTTGTCCGGCGCCTACCCAGGCCGCCCACCAACCTTCCCAGCATTGGAGACCAGACTCACTTTCAATAAGGTCGACTTGGAGAAGAATCCCATGGAACCGCGACAGCAACAGTTCTCCCTCTGGTACGTGCTCGTGACCATACTGGCCATGCTTGCAATCCAGACGCTCTTCGTGTCGGGGCATGTCGAGACGATCCCATACAGCGATTTCAAGGTCCTACTGAAGGCTGGCAAGCTCAAGGACGTGGCTATTGGTGAGCAGGCTATCAGCGGAACCTTCTCGACAGAAGGTATCGACAATCTCCTTGCCAAGCAGCAGATCGAGGAAATCCGCCGAGAGGCAAAGGGCGACCACGCCTTCTCCACGCTTCGAGTGGCCGATCCTGAGCTGGTGCAGGAGCTCGAAGCGGCAAAGGTGCGCTTCGTCGGGCAGCCCGACAACAAATGGCTGAGCACGATCCTCTCGTGGGTTGTGCCGGCCGTCATCTTTTTCGGTATCTGGAGCTTTCTCATCAAGCGCGTGGGCGGCGCCGCCGGCAGCATGATGGAAATTGGCAAGAGCAAGGCAAAGGTCTACATGCAAAAGGAGACCGGCGTGACTTTTGCCGACGTGGCTGGAATCGACGAAGCCAAGGAGGAGCTGTCGGAGATTGTTAGCTTCCTGAAAGATCCTCAGCGGTACCAGCGCCTGGGCGGAAAAATTCCCAAGGGCGTGCTGCTGGTTGGGGCCCCGGGCACTGGCAAGACCTTATTGGCAAAGGCCGTGGCAGGCGAAGCCGGCGTGCCATTCTTCAGCATGAGCGGCTCCGACTTCGTCGAGATGTTCGTTGGTGTGGGTGCAGCACGGGTCCGCGATCTCTTTAAGCAAGCCGAAACCAAAGCCCCCTGCATCATCTTCATTGATGAGCTTGACGCACTCGGAAAGACGCGAGCACTGAATGCGGTCGGCGGCAACGAGGAGCGCGAACAAACACTGAACCAGCTTCTGGTCGAGATGGACGGTTTTGATAGCAACAAAGGCGTCATCATCATGGCCGCCACAAACCGACCCGAGATACTGGACCCCGCCCTGCTTCGCCCCGGTCGCTTTGACCGCCACGTCGCACTGGACCGGCCTGACCTCAAGGGACGGGAGCAGATTCTCAAAGTTCACGTCAAGGGCGTTGTCCTCGCTCCTGAGGTCGACCTGACTAAACTCGCCGGACGGACCCCGGGGTTCGCAGGTGCCGATCTTGCCAACTTGGTTAACGAAGCCGCGCTCCTTGCCGCGCGCAAGAGCAAGCAAATGGTCGAGATGGCAGATTTCGACGAGGCGCTTGACCGGATCGTCGGCGGCCTGGAAAAAAAGAACCGCGTGATGAATCCGAAGGAGAAGGAAACTATCGCATTCCACGAGGCAGGACATGCCATCGTCGCGGAGCATCGGCCGCTGGCTGACCGTGTCTCCAAAGTTTCCATCATTCCGCGGGGCGTTGCGGCGTTGGGTTACACGCAACAGACCCCAACCGAGGACCGCTACCTGCTCAAGCGCAGCGAACTGCTTGACCGGCTCGATGTCTTGCTCGGTGGCCGTATTGCGGAACAGCTCATTTTCGGCGACGTATCCACGGGCGCACAGAACGACCTGCAGCGCGCAACCGACATGGCTCGGCAGATGATTACCCAGTTTGGCATGAGCGACCAGCTGGGCCTGGCCACGTACGAGAATATGCCGAACCCGCTCTTTGCTGGGACGGGGCTAATGCAGCGCGAACGCAATGAATACAGCGAGAGCACCGCACAGATGATTGATGCTGAAGTCCGTAAGCTATTGGCAGAAGCAAGTCATCGCGTACAAGCGACGCTGGAAGGACAGCGGACCAAGCTCGATGCTCTGGCCCAATTACTTCTCGAGAAGGAAGTGGTTGACCGCCAAGACCTGGACATGTTTTTGTCAGCGAAGGTGACGCCAATGCCTCCGCCCAAGCCCGTCGCGAATATCGAGGAGTCAACTGCAACGGGGAAACCGGACCAAAAAACGCAAGGCACATAGAGCGAAGATTGATGCCATGGCATGCCAAGAACGCAACCACGCCAAAGCGCGGCCGGCTGCCGGCAATCAATGCGTTCACCACGTGAGACAGGCGCCCCGATGGTGTATTGAGCTACCGACGCCCTCCCCGCGTGGGGGTTGTGCCACCGTCAGCCTTCGTGCCGTTGCCGAGCACTGCCCGCAACGTATCGACATGGCGCCGGCCGTGGCGCACAAGCCGATCCGGAAATCGCGAGGCGAGCCAGGCGTAAACATGGTATTTCGCCAACTTGCCGAGCCACAGTGCGGCGATGACCTCTGCGACCGGAAGTCGCGAGATCGCCGCAAACATGAGAGCGGGGGTGAGAGGCACCGGTAATGCGGCAATGACCGAAAGCGATACGACGCCGTAGTGTTCGAGCCAGTGGGTCGCATCACGCCACGCGGTGGATCGCACCACGTCCGGGTAGGCAGCGAACAACCGGTTCCACCCCAGGTGATGAAAGACGAGGTACAGCACGAGAGCGCCAACAGCGGCCCCCAGGCTGGCCAAAGTCGCGATGGACACCCAGCGGCGCGGCGCCAACAGGACTGCGGCCATCAGCAGGCTGGCAAATGGAACCGACATCGACAGTTCCGCCGCCAGTGCTGCCCCGGCAACCACCAGTGGGAACGCGCGCGAGTCGGCCCGCCGGGTTAGGGCACGGAGCAGACCGGACTGCAGGCTCAGGCGTAGCATTGCTCAGTTGCCTTCATCGCTCACGCAGACGACCTTCAAGCGTCTCCTCCTTATCGATTGCGTCTGCTGGATAGCATCAGGATGCGAGACGTTTCGCATCGAGGCACTCCTTCGAAAATTCGAACACGACCTCAGGATCGGGAGCGACCAGCTTGTTCTTCTTGCCCGCGTAGTGCAGCCGCGACAGGATGTGACGAATCAAGTTGAGCCTGGCCGTGCGCTTGTCGTCGGCGAGCACGATGTGCCATGGCGCGGCAGCCGTGTGCGTATGCATCAGCATGGCGTTGCGTGCCGTCGTATAGGCATCCCAATGCTTCAACGCCACGGCGTCGACCGGGCTCGTCTTCCACTGCTTGAGCGGATCGCGGCGCCGCTCGGCAAGTCGGCGAGCTTGCTCGGCTTTGCTGATGTCGAGGTAGTACTTAAGCAGCTTGATACCGGAATTGACGAGCATTTCCTCGAAGTGGGGCACGGAGTACATGAACTCGTCATACTGCTCAGCAGTGCAGAAGCCCATCACGCTCTCAACGCCTGCCCGGTTGTACCAGCTGCGGTTGAAGAGGACAAACTCTTCGGCGAGAGGAAGATGGGGCACGTAGCGCTGGAAATACCAGCCGGTGCGCTCGCGATCTGACGGCTTACCCAGCGCTACCACCCTCGTCTCGCGGGGGCTGAGAAATTCGATAATGCGTTTGATGCTGCCGTCTTTGCCTGCCGCATCCCGCCCCTCCAGCAGGACAAGGATGCGGTCACCACACCCGATGAAATGCCGTTGAAGCTTGACCAATTCAATTTGCAGCAGGTGCAGTTGCGCCTCGTAGTCCTCGCGACCCTGGACTCCTTTGGCAGCATCGACTCGCGCCTGGCTGGACGATAAGCCAGTTACGTGTTCGGCGTCCGATGAAGTGGTCTTTTTCTTCGACTTGCCTTTTGCCATATGCGCACCTCCGGCGTTGGCTATGGAAACGGGAGTAACGCTCCAGAGCGTCATCAGCCGTATGGCGGTTTCGTTGTTACGAAACGCTCAAATGGGCAGACAACCACATTTTGAACCTACGAACGGGTGAACAAGCTTAAGCACCTGCCAATTTTGCGCGGTTGATGTGAGTCAAGCGCCCTCCGATGTATGGTCGAATTCAGGAGGACATGGATCAGCGCGACTATTGCGCGATCCTTTGCCCGAATGACGCTCTCGTAATGTGGTCGTCATCGCTCGGTCAGGGGCGGATTCTTATAGTGGCTCCCATAGCAAGTCCTTTGAGTCCAACCACTTCAGGAGAATGCAATGAACCACACCAAGAAGACCGTCTTGATCGCAGCCGCGCTGATTTCTCTCGGCGCGAACATTTCCAGCGCAGCAACCTCCAGCAACGGGGCCCTCGCTCAGCGCGACGTCTACACCGACGGGGCGCGGGCTGCTGACGCGCGCGATCCGTACACTGATGGCGCCAAGGCTGGAAAGTTTGAGATCTACTCGGACGGCGCATGGACGGGCGACACGCGCTATCCGGCCACCGGTGGCTCGTCGAGTTGAGGCATTACGAAATGTCTACGCGATCATGGCCCTCAACCTGAGTTGACAGGTCTTGGTCGCTGCTGACCTTTTCGACGTCCAATCATCGTCTTACAGGCTTGGCGAATCCGCCGAGATGCATTGGTCGGCACAGTATCGGCCATGCTCCATCCGGTATCAAGGTTCACTTCCGCCGATGTGCGGAGGCGAGACCGAAATCCGATATTCGATGTCATTCGTTCGGTCAACAAGTTTCACCAGTACGCGGAAATACACGCGCCCACTCAGCACCGAGGTGAACACCTGGCCGTAGGAAACCTGGCCGTTGATAACCATGGGCGTCAGATACTTCGGCGGCGAATCAACGATCCCGACTTCCTTGAGTTGCGCACGCACCACGGCATCTGTGATACGGGAGCCGTCGGCACGAAACAACGCCACTAGCAAGTGGTGAGGGCGGCCGCCTCCCGGTGAAGGTGCGCCATGCGACTCCTCCAAGTCGAGCCTTTCCGAGGCGATGGCGGCGGGAATCAACCCCCAGTAGAGGACGACGCCCTCACGTTCGAGCCGCGCTTGCGCGAGCGTTTCCACCGACGGCAGCGCCAAGACACAAATCACCGCAGCGTAGGGAACAAATGAGCGCAGAGACAACATATTCACCTCCTACCGCGACTTCGCAAATATCAAACAGAGATTTCTGCGTCTTCACAGGATGACCGGCTTGCCGGGCAACCTCTGCTCGCGCCGGTCGCGCGCCGGGAAATGCTGCGTCAGGCGCAGCGTGATGGATCGTATCCCGTCGATCACACCGCGCTCATATTCGGCGCGCCGACACGCGGCTTCCATCTGGCTGCAGATCGCCTGCCATCCTTGAGCACCAACCCGCGCGTGAATGCCACGGTCGGCAACGATCTCGACACTGCGGTCCGCCAGCAATAGATAAATCAGGACGCCGTTGTTCTGCTCTGTGTCCCACACACGCAGTTGCGAAAAGACTTCAAGAGCCCGTTCCCGCGCCGTCACCCCCTTCCATAGCGCAGAGAAGCTCAACGCGCCTTCCACGGCAAAGCACAGATGCCCGACATGGGACGACTCGCTTTGAGCGATCGCTTGCCCGATGGCCCGCATCGCCTTGCGCGGGAACGCTCGCCTGACGCGCCAGTGCGTCGTCAGTAGATGGGAAAGAATTCGCTTGATGTTTTCCATCACCATTTTCCCGAGGCACCACCACCACCGAAACCACCGCCGCCTCCACCGAAACCGCCGCTGCCACCGCCGAAACCGCCGCTGCCACCGCCGAATCCCCCGCGGCCCGAGCGTGAGCCTGTAGACCAAGAGCCTCCGTGCCCAACCATGCCCGGACCCAATAGCGTATAGATGAGCGCGATCACTCCCGCCGTAAACGCGACAAAAATGGCGCCCGAAAGCAACCAAGCGACTAGGGCGACGGCGCCGCCCGCTGCAACCGCCCCCGGAAAACGGCCAAGGAAGTCTCGCAGCGCGCCGCCAAACACCAACGTCAACACCAGAATGACAGGCATATAGGACCGAACGGATACGCCTCCGTCGCGCGTCGACCGTGAGGGGGGCGGCAGTGCTTCACCCTCAATCACGGCTTGCATACTCTGAACACCGTCTTTCACGCCGCCATAAAAATCGCCAGTCTTGAACCGCGGCGAGATGACTTCGCTAATGATGCGCTTGCTTGTCGCATCGGTTAGGACACCTTCCAACCCGTACCCGACTTCAATGCGAAGTGTGCGGTCGTCTTTAGCGATGATCAGCAGTGCGCCGTCGTCGACGCGCTTTCGCCCCAACTTCCATTGCTCGACCACGCGCAGCGAATACTGTTCGATGGCTTCGGGCAGTGTGCTGGGCACGATCAGTACAGCGATCTGCACGCCCTTTTTGTTTTCGAAGGCTTGCAGCGTCTGTTCTAGCTCTGCTAGTTGCCCAGGCGTGAGTGTGCCGGTCTGGTCAGTCACCCGCGCCGTCAAGGGTGGCACGGCAACTTCGGCAACCGCCCCAAAAGAGACGAGCGCAGCCGCTGCCACAAGCAAGCCACGCGCGATTTTGAGGAGGTTCACTTGGAGCTCCCCGGCGCACTGGCGGACGGCGAACCGAATTCCACCTGGGGCGGCTTGGCAATGGCCGTCTCGTTGGCAACGGTGAAATTGGGCTTCTCCTGATAGCCGAAGGCCTTCGCGGTCAGATTCGATGGAAATGAGCGCACGGTCACGTTGTAGCTCTGTACCGATTGGATGTACCGATTTCGTGCAATGGTGATCCGGTTCTCGGTCCCCTCAAGCTGTGCTTGCAGATCGCGAAACCCAGCATCTGCCTTCAACTGCGGGTAGTTCTCCGACACGGCAAGGAGTCGGGACAGCGATCCGGTCAACTGCTGCTGCGCCGACTGGAATCGGGCAAACGCCTGCGGATCATTGAGCAACGCAGGCGAGGCTTGGATGGCGCCGACACGCGCGCGAGCCTCAGTCACCTCCGTCAACACCTCTTTCTCATGACTTGCGTAACCCTTGACCGTGTTGACCAGGTTCGGTACCAGGTCGGCGCGCCGCTGGTATTGGTTCACGACTTCAGACCAGCCTGCCTTGACCTGTTCATCCTGCGCTTGAATGGTGTTATAGCCGCACCCCGAGAGGCTGATTGCCAAAATTACCGCAACAACGACTGACCATGCTGCTCGCATCAGACACCTCCATTTTCGAGATTCTTAGCCCCGGAGGCATGGGAACACCGCGCATGGGCCAACCATGCCGTTCCTGCCACACAAGAGCCCATGCCGCTCCGGGTGTCCTGTTTCCATGCTAGTCACTCGGGCGGCGAATTTGTTGATGTCGCTCAAGGCCCACAATCGCGACCCCCGAGGGGACGGTCTTAATACCAAACTGGACTGCCAGTGAATAGAATGACCCAATCGGATTTGGGCAGGAGCGTCTTATCATGCGGACTGTCGGCGAAATTGCACTCTCCATCTCGACCACGTCGACGCTGGAAGCCACACAAACCGAAATTGCCGAGCACAAGGGCTTCGGCCATCCGGACAGCCTGTGCGATGGCGCCGTCGAGGCGGCAGCCTGCGCCCTATCCCGAGCCTATCTGCAAGCATACGGAGCGATTCAGCACTTCAACCTGGATAAGGCGCTGTTAATCGGAGGCATCAGCCAGCCACGGTTCGGCGGCGGCAAAGTTCTGCGTCCCGCGCGGCTGATCGTCTGCGGCCCCGTGACCGAGTTGCCGTCGGCTTCGGCCACGTCACTCGTCGAGCAATCCATCCGCGAATACCTGGTGGCAACCTTGGGAAAGGCAGGCAATGACATCGGCATCGAGCTTGTTTTGAGGCCTTCGGCGCCGAATCTTCAGCGTGTTATCCAGCAGGCGGCGCTTCCGCTGGCCAACGACACCTCCTTCGGCGTCGGGTACGCACCCCGCTCCCGACTCGAAGACACGGTCCTTTGCGCTGCGCGCGTCCTGCGCTCCAACGAATTTCGCAGCGCCTTTGATGCGGCTGGGGCGGATTTTAAGATCATGGGGCACCGGCTGGGCGCGCACTTCGGCCTTACCGTGGCGCTCGCACTCGTCGACCGAGACGTGGGAAGTATTGAAGACTATTTCACACTCAAGGGCCGATTGGCAGCGTACCTGGCTGGGTGTCTGCCGACGGCGTGCCATATCGGGATCAACACCCTGGATGACCCAGCTACGCTTGACGAGAGCGGAATTTACCTGACCGTGACCGGGTTAAGTGCGGAGCACGGCGACGATGGCGAGGTCGGCCGCGGCAATCGCGTCAACGGCTTGATCACGCCGTACCGCCCGATGTCATTGGAAGCGGCAGCGGGAAAGAATCCGGCCGCGCATGTCGGCAAGCTCTACAACGTGCTGGCACATCGATTGGCGGCGAGCATTCATGCCGACATCGAAGGCGTGGATGAAGTGACGGTCAGGCTGCTCTCGGCAATCGGCCACCCGGTCGACCAGCCTCAGTTGGTGGCGATCGACCTTGCAGCGGCGGGTGGGTTCTCCGCTGCGCGGCAGCGGCAAGTTCGCGAGCTGACCGCGCAGCATTTGGCGGCGCTTCCAGCGCTGATACGGGAGTTGGCCACGGGTGCCATCGCCGTCTTTTAGCGGAGCGCTGCATCGTTGCTTTCGAGGCCCCATTGCTTGTAGCGGCGCCTCTAGAACTTTCCTGATCGCAGGATCGCAACCGCCCAAGCGAGGCCCATCACGCTGGCGACGACGAAACCCAGAAGCCCCAGCACTGGAATGCCCGCATAGTGCGGACCGCTGTGGAACGCCATGACGATTGAGGAGCCAATCACGACGCTCGCAATAATCAAGCTCAAGCTCAGCCGGTTGCTTGCACGGTCGATATGCGCTTCCAATCCTTGCAACTGGTCGTGTTTGATATGCAGCGTCGCCTTACCGCTGCTGAGCGCCTCCACCGTGCGGTTCAGAATGTCGGGCAGCAAGGCGGCGGCGTGATGCAGCGCGCGCAAGGTGCGGAATCCCCTGCTGAACTCGGTCTGTACATTCGCCCCCTGCAATAGTTTGCGGCCGAGCAAATGCGGCGCATATTCCCGCAAGGACGCGAGTGCGTTGAAGTCCGGGGCGAGCGTCAACGCTTGCGATTCGACCAGCATGAACGCTTTCGAGACCAGCAGAAACTGGCGCGGCAGTTTGATCCGATGGCGCTGGCTGAGCAGCGCAAACTGGCGGACAATTTCGCCGAACGAATAGCCTTTCCCGGCGGCTTCGTAGTATGCGTCAAGTGCCTGCGAAGCATCGCGGGTAAATGCCTCACGATCCACCCCCTCGGTCGCCACCCCCATCTCGAAATAGGCATCCACCATCCATGACACCTCGCCGGAACTGACGGCGAGAATCAACTGGGCCAAGGCTTCCTGATCATAGGCGGACAGCCGTCCCATGATGCCAAAGTCATGAAAGCAAAGCCGGCCGTCCTCCAGCAAAAATACGTTGCCCGGATGCGGGTCGCCGTGAAAGAAGCCGTCCTCGAAGACCTGCTTCAAGAACGATGCCATCAGCGCCTGCGCCACGCGCCGTCGGCTCTCCTGTTCGGACGACGGAATATGCGTAAGCTTCTTGCCGAAACTGCGCTCCATGGTCAAGACACGTCGGCTGGTCTGCTCCCAAAAGATGCGGGGCACGAAGACGTGCTTATCATCCTGCAAATTCTCCCTCAGGAGATCGCCGTTGCGCGCCTCGACTTGATAGTCCAATTCTTCGTTGATGAGCCGGGCAAACTCTTCCACCAGATCGCCCGGGCCAAATCGGCGACTCTCCGGCACATACCGCTCCAGTTGACGGGCCAAGAAGCGCATGATCCTGACATCGGCATGAATGATGGGCTCGATGCCGGGGCGCTGCACCTTGACCACCACGCTGGTGCCGTCAATCAACTGCGCCGTATGGACCTGGCCGATCGACGCGGCAGCCAGGGGCGTCTCATCGAAACTGGTGAACAACGCGTGAACGGATTTGCCCAGTTCACGCTCGACAATCTCACGCGCCTGCTCGCCAGGGAAAACAGCGACATCATCCTGGAGCCGTTGCAGCTCCTCGATATAGACCTCCGGCAACATATCGCGCCGCAGGCTCAGAAGCTGGCCAAACTTGACGAACGCGGGCCCCAGCCCTTCGAGCGTAGCTCTCAGCCGCTTTGCATCCTGATCGGTCGCTTGCACCGCCTCAACTGAAGCTTCGAGTGCGTCACGGCCAATCCGTAGCCGCTCCACATAATGCGCCCACCCTGCCCCGGCCAATGCGCGCAGGATGTACAAGAGCCGTGGCAGTTCAGCGGGCACCCGCTCGCGCACCGCTGGTTCGGGATTCGCATGCGTTATGACGCCCATGTTCCTTCTCCTCGTTGCCCACCTTCCCCATTGCCGCGCCATGCACGCATCCGAGCCCAGCTTTCCGGACGTCGACAGCCGGCAAGCACTATCGTTTTAGAAGAACCACTGTATCTGCGTGTAGTAGATGTGATGGAAATGTCCAAACTCACTGCCACTGCTGCCCATAAAGAACTGGGCGCCGATCTGCCAGTCGAGATTCGTCTTGATCGAATAGGTCAGCAGGGGCGAAACGAAACGGCTATGGTCGTCCAAATTGACCACCACATAGCCCTCCCACTTGAGCAGCGGCGTGATTTCGTAGCTCATGTAGCCACCAGCATAGTGCTTGGCAACGCTGCGAATCTTGCCGGTCAACAGCGACGTGAAATCGTACGCGGCGGCATTGGTCGTGCCGGCGCCGTTGTAGTAGAGCTCGGCGCTAAGCGTGAGCGTGTTCGCAAACGCATAATCGAGCGCGAGAACGGCACGTTGATAGGTCGAGCCAGTCTTGGCACGCACTTGCGTGAACTCACCACGAATGCCCGCCGTGCCGATCTGCCCCGCGAGATCGAAGCCGGCGACCTGCTCATTGCCGAAGCGCCCGCCGACAATGGAATAGTCCACGCCATGCGTGTTGGCGTGCCAATTGAATGCCGCGCTGGAGTCCGCGCCACCGTGCCCCGGCGCGTACACAGCGCTGATGCGGGAGATGGGCCCCAGCTTGTGCTCGGCCAGCACCGCGTCGACACCCACGCGCTCCTCGCGCTCGATGGCAGTCGGGTTCAGGGGGTTCAGCAGGTCGAGCGGGCTCCAGAAACGGCCCGTTCCCCATGCGATGCGCTGCCGCCCGATGCGCACATCGGTGTCGCCCGATGACAGGGTGACGTTGCCGCGATACAGCCGGTGCTGGCCGTAGTACGAGCCGCCACGCAGGTAATTGCCGTCGAGATCCAGGTACTGATCCGGCGCGAGACTGCTCTGGCTTGCGAACTGTGCGGTGTGCAGGTAGCTGCCGAACAGCAATTCGTTGTCGTACTGCAGATCCACGGCGACGTGCTCGGAGAGCTTGCCCTGCAACTGCAGCCGCAGGCGATTGAGATCGAGCAGATAGCGTTGCCCGCCGGGCACGATGGTTTCCGATTCCTCCAGCAAGCTCTTGTAGTAACCGGAAAATTTCAACCCGGACTGCGACGTCTCCTGCGCCGAGGCTCCGAAGGCCAGAGCCGCCAGAAGTCCGAACGGCACGGCTTGCTTAAACATGGCGTATCGCTTGCACTGGATCGAGCCGCGCCGCCTTGGCCGCGGGATAGAGCGAAACCAGCACGCCGGCAATCAACAGCGCAATACCCGGCGGGACCACCGTCGCACCGAAAATGCGCGGATAAACGATGCCGGTCAACCCGGGGATGGCGGAATATCCGGCGAAGAAGCTCGACAGGTCCATACCGGCATGCCCAAGATACAGCACCAGCGCAATGCCGGCGCCATACCCGACGGCAGACGCGATCAACAGCAAGGCGATGGACTCATATACGACCATGCGCCTCAAGGCGGCGGGCGACGTGCCAAGCGCCAGCATCACGCCAAACTCGCGCGTGCGCTCGGTGACGGCCATGAACACGGTATTGATGACCGACGTGGTAATCACCAGAAGCAGCACCGCCAGGATGATACTGCTCACCACGCGCAGGAGCCGGACCATGTCTTCGAGCTGCGGCAAGAGTTCCTGCCACGGTATCAGCGTCACGTCGGTGCCACCGATACGCGCGCGTAGCAGGGCAACGGCAGCGGACACGTGCGCGCGATCCTCCAGCCGGACATTGATGGTGGAAACGCGTGAACCGAGCGCAAGCAACGACTGCGCCGCTGGCAGCGTGACAAAAGCAAATGCGCCATCGAAACTGGCACTTTCCGTCGAGAAAATGCCCCCCACCCCGTAGGCTGCCGTGCCGAGCTCGCCGTTGGCGGCCTGGGCCATGACGACGATCTTCTCGCCCAGGCGGACACCGAGCTTGTCGGCGAGCCTGCGGCCAATCATGACTTCGCGATCGGCGCCAGGTATGAGCGCCCGTCCCTGGACAACCGTGCGGGAAATGAACGTGACCTTAGCCTCCGCCACCGGATCGATGCCGATGAGCATGATGCCTTCGGATTTCGAGGCCGTGCTGGCCAACGCCTGGACCTGGGTGCGCGGCGCAGCCGCAATCACGCCAGGCGTGCCCCGGACGGCTTGCAGCAGCGAGACGGCATCGTCGATGGCAAGCTCGGGGGCATAATCCTTGCGAAAGCCCTTGCGTTCGACCTGGATGTGCCCCGTCAGATAACGCGTGGAGTTCTCGATCGTCTGGTCGAAGAATCCGTCGAAAAACCCCAGGATGAAGACAAAGCCCACGATGCCGAAGGCAGCGCCTGCGGCCATGAGGGCCGTGCGGCGTGGATTGCGCAGCAGGTTGCGCAGTGCGAGCAGCACGAACACCGGCAAGCGGGAATCGCCCGTGTTTCGTGACGACACCCGCATGGCAGCGGGTAGCCCGCGAATCGCCTCGATGGGCCGCAACTGCACGGCCTTGGCAGCGGGATACAGTGCCGCCAGCCCGGCAATGACGAAGACCGCCACTGACAGCACGACGCCACGCTCGGCGCTCACCACCGGATAGACGACGTCGGACAGCCCGGGCATCGTGCGCAGCCCGGCTTCAAAACCGTGCAGATGGATACCCGCGCGCGCGAAATACGCCGTCACTGTCCAGCCGACGGCGTTGCCGACGATCAGGCCAACGATGCCCAGAAGGATCGATTCATACAGGACCAGCCGAAGCACGCGCGTGCGGCTCATGCCGACGGCAAGCATGATGCCGAATTCGCGCGTGCGCTCCATCACGGACATCAGCACAGGATTCGCCACCGCGAAGACGACCACCACGAAGAACACCAACAGCACCACGTAGGTCGTGACCTCGTGAAAGCGCGAACTGACCGCTACCATCGGTAGCAGCCGTGGCCACCCCACGACTTCGTAACGATCTCCCAGGCGCTCGGCGAGCCCCGCGCTGACCGGCTCCAGGCGCGAGCGCTCGCGCAGCCGCAGGGCGATGGCGGTGGCGCCACCGGGCGCGGAGAGAAACTCCCGCACAACAGGCAGCGGCATCACGGCGACGTAGCCGTCGAGATCGTCGATCTTGCTGCGGAAGATGCCGCGCACCGGATACTTTCCGCTCGATATCGAGCCGTCGTAGCCCTGCCCCACGAACACGATGTTCTGCCCGGGCCGCACCGCGAGCGCTTCAGCAAGCATCTCCCCGATCAGCACGCCGGGCGCGCCGGTCGTCAGCGGCTGCCCGGCCACGATGGCGTCCGAGAGCATCGTCACCTGCGCCTCGTCTGCCGGCTCGACGCCGACGAGCATGAGGCCGCGCGACTTGTCGCCCCGGCTGGCCAGCGCTTTGGTTTCCAGGCGGATGCTGGCGGCTGCCACCCCAGCCTCGTTGCGCACGGCATGCAGGATGGGGGCCGAGTCTGGCATGGCGAGATCAAGGATCGGATCGTCGTGGTAGCCCTTGAGATGCACCTGCGCATCGCCGGCGAAATACCGCGTGGTGTTCTCGACCATCTCGCGGTTCATGCCAGCGGTGAATCCCCAGTTGAAGATCATCGCCGCTAGGCCGATGGCGATCGACGAGATGGTGATGGCGGAACGCCTGCGGTTGCGCAGCACATTGCGCACGGCGAGTGGCAGCAGCATCATGGCGGTCGGCGCTCATCGGCTTCGATCCGGCCGTCACGCAGGCGAATGACCCGCCGCGCGCGTTCGACCACCATCGGGTCGTGGGTGGAGAACACGAACGTCACGCCGCGCCGTTCATTCATGGCCTTCATCATGTCCATGAGCGCGGCGCCGGCTTTGGAATCCAGATTGGCGGTCGGCTCATCGGGCAGCACGATGATCGGCTCGGCCGCGATGGCGCGCGCCACCGCCACGCGCTGCTGCTGCCCACCGGAGAGTTGCTGCGGACGCCTGTGCTCCATCCCTTCCAATCCCAGTTCCTTGAGCAGCGTCATGGCGCGGTCCCGGCGCTGCATCTCTGGCACCCCCTGCAACAGCATCACGAATTCCACGTTTTCTAGCGCGGAAAGAACGGGAATCAGATTGAACTCCTGGAAGACGAAGCCGATCTTGCGCAAGCGGATGTCCGAAAGCGCGGCTTTACCCAGTGTCCCGATCTCGCTGCCGTCGACCCAGACATGGCCTTCGGTGGGTGAGTCCAAGCCACCGATCACGTTCAGGAGCGTTGTCTTGCCCGAGCCGGACGGCCCTACCAGCACCGCAAAGTCGCCTTTGCGGATTTCCAGATTGATATGCTGCAGCGCATGCACGACGCTGGCACCTTGCCGATACAGCCTGGAGACACCTACGAGCTTGACGACTGTATCGGCTGCAGCATTCATGGCTTTTGCAGATTGCGCTGCGTAAAGCGTTCGTCGTCAATCGGCTGGTCGTAGCGCGCGGCCTTGACGACGATCACGGTTGCGTGGCCTGGATCATTCACGGGGCGCATTTCCCATTTGGTCGGAATGGTGCGGCCACCCATCGGGCCAACGTCGGAGAACGTCAGGACCCGCACCAGTTCGTTGCGCTCGTTGTAGTAATACTGCTTGAGCGGAATCGTATCCGCTTGCCGAATCCAGTAGAGAATCTTTCCCCACACGACGGCGGCATCCGGCTTGGGAATCGATTCAATCACGTAAGACGCGGCGCCGTTCAGCACCTCCGTGCGGAGAACCCGATGCGTGTAGTCATCCACGGCGCTGCTTTGCTTGACCAAGTCGTCGTTGGTGAAGTCGGAGCCCATCCAGGGCTGCAGCATCATCGACGGCGGAATCTTGATGGTGCGCTCGATGTTGGGCAGGTAGTTCCACATCTCCGAGCCGATACGCAGCGACCCAATACCGGCCTCCTTGGCCGGCGCCAGAACGCGGATGAACGAGCGCCGCGGCCGCTCCATCCAGGCGCGCAGGTCAAGCGCGCGCTGCCAGCGCGGTGTGGTGATCGTCATCTGGAACTCGCCTTGCAGCGTCTTGCCCCACAGCAGGGTATCGACGCGATCGACGAGCGTGCGGCCGTCTGGTTCCTCAGCCCAAGCCCCACCCACCATGCATGCGGCAGCAAACGCCACAAGGCACGCGGACACCAGAGAGGGAATGGCCTTGCGAACCATGGTGCCATCCGGGCAGCTGAACGATTTCATGGCATCCGACTAGCCAGGACGGCCAGACCCTTGCCGTGGCCATTCGACAAATGCCAGCACCCAAAGCCCGATCAGGTTGAAGAATGGCACCAGCACCAGAATGGCCCAAAAAGGCGACAACCCGATCCGCATCAGGATTCGGCCGATGGGATACAGCAATACCACCGCCATGACGGCAAACGTGATCCAGTGAGCGAGACCATAGCCGGCCATGTCGAACCCGTGAACCATCATCGTGCACCTCCTCGTGAAACCCAAGGTGTAACCCCAAGCACAATTCACGTTACACCTTTATGGGCGGCATCGCTTTACCTGGATCAAGGCATATTCGATCCAATTGCGTAGCAGGTAATAGCTTACCCGTCGCCATTTCAGCCCCCATGTGCCAGAAACATGCACCTGAAGATCAAGCAACTGGAATGCATGACAGAAAAGTCACCTTCCGGTCAGCTTCCCATCGGGAAGCAGTTGGCAGACTGCCGATACCCCGCTCATGGAAACCATCCCCGCACCCACCGCCCCTGCCCAAGAGCATTGGGGCATGGCGTACGAGACCAAACATCCTGCTATTGGCTGGGTGAAATGAGACATGGAGCGCCGATCCGGCTTGACATGGATCAAGCCACGGTCGCTATCCAGCAGGAGTCAGTGCAATAGTGGCCCCTCATCACCCAGAATGGACTGCAAAACTGAACCGCCAACTTTTATCGCTAGGAGACACAACGTGAACCGCAAAACCATCCTTTCCGCACTGCTGCTTGCAACCGCCGCATCCATGTCGGCCGGCGTATTTGCCACGGACAACGACATGCCCATGGCATCCGAAGCCTCCGGCGCGCACAAAATGAAACCGCATTCGCACGTCGCCGAGAAAGCTGGCGCTTCCGCCGCCAGCGCGCCGGCGGCCGCCCCCGCCGAGGACACCAAGGGCAGGGACAAGTCCAAGCATTTCCATCCCGATACCAAGTAAGTCTGCGCGCGGGCTCAGAAAAGAGCCCGCGCTTCAATTCACCTGACCTGCGACAACGAAGTTCGGCCCGATGCGGCTAAGCTGGCCTACAAGGCCCATGCAGTTGCACCGCATGATTTGCAGCCCGTGTCCGCACTGTCTGGTGACGGACATCACGACTTTCACAGGAAGTGATGAGGTGGTGTGATGACAGACCGTACGGTACAGCGCAAACGACGTCCGGCCCGATCGGCGCCGGGTGTAGCAGCCCCGGCGCTGCGGTTGGTTAGCGAACCGGACCACCAGGCCGAGCCACAGCCGGCACCTGCCGAGCCCCCTCTTGAGCAAGGGTGGGACTACTGGGTGGATGTCACGCAGCGGTGGATTCTGTTCATCGATATCCTGCGGCAACGCGCCAACAATATGTTGGCCCATGAGGAGGCCGGCCTGCCGCCACCGCTGCATTTCGACTACGAATTGCTACTGGATGCGCGAACCTTCGAGCGCCCGGCCAACTATGCCCTGCTCCGTATCACGCGCTGTGGCACCGACCACCTGGAGCGACAGGTTCGGGCGGATGCAACCCCCGTCATCGTCATCGACCCGCGTGCCGGTCACGGACCGGGCATTGGGGGCTTCAAGCGCGATTCGGAAGTCGGCATGGCCCTCGCCGAAGGCCATCCTGTCTACTTTGTCAGCTTCTTCCCGGCCCCCTGCCGCGGACAGACCCTTGGCGACGTCCTGAACGCGCTTCGTACCTTCGTCGAGGAGGTCGCGCGACGGCATGACGGGCAGGCGCCGGTGCTCTACGGCAACTGCCAGGCCGGCTGGGAAGTGATGCTCCTGTCTGCCCACTGCTGCGAGCGCGTCGCCTGCCCTGCGGTGCTCAACGGCTCCCCGCTCTCGTACTGGTCCGGCGAAGCAGGCGTCAACCCGATGCGCCTGCTCGGGGCGTTCACCGGCGGCGTGTGGTCAGCAAACTTTCTTGCCGATCTGGGCAACGGCCGTTTTGACGGTGCATGGCTGGTACAGAACTTCGAGGCACTCAAGCCTGAGTCCGCGCTCTGGACCAAGCTCTACACTGTCTTCGCCGATCCGGATGGTGAAGGTGACCGGTTTTTGGAATTCGAGCGCTGGTGGAATGGCTTTTACTTTCTCAGCCGGGAAGAACTGGTCGCAACCATCCAGGATCTTTTTGTCGGCAACAAGTTGGAAACCGGCGAAGTGCATGTCGACGGTAAGTGCACGGTCGACTTACGGCGCATTTGCAAACCGATCGTCATCTTTGCCTCGTACGGCGACAACATCACGCCACCGCACCAGGCGCTCGGCTGGATTCCCGTCGTGTACGAAAGTACGGAAGCTCTGGTCGCCGCCGGCCAGCGAATCGTGTATCTCACCAACCCGCATGTCGGACACCTCGGCATTTTCGTCTCCGCAAGCGTGGCGCGTCACGAGCATCGCGCGATCCTGCAAAGCCTCGATGCGATTGAGGCGCTGCCGCCCGGCTTGTACGAGATGAAGCTGTCGGAACACTCCGATGCGCCGCCACAGAACAACTCCCAACGCGGGGTCACGTTTGAGCCGCGTCGCGTCGAAGACATTCAATTCCCATACCCGCGTGCCCTGTTCGAGCATGTGCGCGCCGTCTCGGAAATCAACGAACGGCTGTATGACCAGTTCTGGAGCCCAACCGTGCGCGCGCTGGCAACGCCGTGGAGCGCTGAATGGCTGAAATGGAGCCATCCGATGCGCTGGACGCGCTATGCATGGTCCGAGCGGTTCCAACCATGGCTGTTGCTCGTAGCCGCCATGGCTGCGGGCGTGAGGGCCTCCAGGCGAAAAGCCGGGGAAGACAATATCTGGCGCGCTTCGGAAGAAGCGCTTAGCGCCACGCTGACACACACACTTGAGACAGGTCGGTCAGTGCGCGACTTGGTGGCCGAGACGGCATTCCAGTGGCTTTACGGGCCATCTTGGCCCTACTCGTTTGCGCAGTCTTATATTCCGGCATCAGACCATCGTGACTGCGACGTTGGAGAAGCAACGGTTCGCCAAGCTTGCAGCGCTTGCGACACTGACGTGCGGTGAGGTTTCCGGCGACTCTTAGCTGCATATCCAATGGGCGGTTGTGATGATCCAGACATGGGCAATGGCCCAATCAACGGGCGCTCGAATTTGCCGGCCAAGCGCACTAGCAACGCGAGCCTCAGCGGGCAGCGCTTTCTCTTTGACCTAACTGGCCGTTGTGCGGCGACTAAAAGAAGGCGCCCGCCGCAAAGAACCGTACTACAAACATGATGGCGGGATACAGAAGGGACCATCACGTGAGCAGTTGGCCGGCAGATGCTTGAAATCTACGCCATGGAAAAGCGTGCCCATGAAATCCACGAAAGGTTCGGGCGCCGCCAGCCAAGCCAACGTGCATTACGTGGAGAAGAGGATCAGAGTGGCGGACTCTGTTACAGCGGCTGCGAAGGGTTGCCTCCTGCCGAGGATGTCGTGATCAATGAGACGACGCCTTCGACGCACCACTGCTCCAACGGGGGATGAAACGTGGTGTGCGCTCACAATACGCTTCGTATGCCCGGCCGAACTCGGCCAGCGCATCTCGCTCCTCAGTCAGCGCGAGATGAACATACATCCAGACCAGCACTGGAAACATGATCAGCGTGAGCAACGTCGGCCACTGCAGCAGGAAGCCGAGCATGATCAGGACAAACGCCACATATTGCGGATGGCGCATGCGGGTATAGAGTCCACCGGTGGCCAGACGGTGCTGCTGCTGCGCCAGATACAGCACCCGCCAGGCGGAAGCGAGCATGATGAAACCACCGAAGATCAGCAGGTTGCTTAGGATGTGGAACGGCCCGAAATGCGGATTAGCGCGCCAGCCGAACATCACCTCCAGCAAATGCCCCGCGTCGTGAGAGAGGAAATCGATACCGGGAAAATGCTTGCTCAACCAGGGCAGCAACAAGTAGATCGTCAGTGGGAACCCGTACATCTCCGTAAACAGCGCCACGAGAAACGCCGAGAAGGCCCCGAAGGACCGCCAGTCACGCGAGGTCTTTGGCTTGGTGAAGCTGAAAGCGAAGATGATGAAGATGGCCGAGTTGATGATGACCAACGACCAGAGCCCGTAGCCGGATTGTGTGTCGTGCTGCATCGTTACTCTCCCTTTGGATGTACGTGCGTTGACGGCTCGCCCCCTTCGTCTTGGTGGCCGTGGTGCATGAACAGGTGCATCAACGGGCAAGTAGCGAGCAACAGGAAGGGCAGGAACGGGATCACGTGTGCCCGATGTTCCGTGAACAGGAAATAGGCGATCACAAGCAGGAAGCCTATCAAAACCCACCTGGACCTGAAGACTGTCCTGTGCGCCGCGTGCGGCCCATCTTCAGGGTTCATTTGATCATTCATGCGAGCCTCCTCGTCCACAGGCAATCGGCTTGAAAAAAGGCTGGCTAGCAGCACCCGCCGTGATGGCGATGGTGTTGGTGGACGAAACGTGAAGGATTCTGCTGAAAGACCGCGCGAGATTGCTCAGACTCGAAGTAGAACGTCTTCCCTTCAAAATTGGCCGTGATGGCGTGGGTCGGGTCAACCCGGTTTCCGGTCACTGGGTCACTGTTTGCATCTGGAGCGCCGTGCATCATGCCGGCACCCTCGCCGCCTCTGGAGCGCATCGCTTGGCTGCGCCAAAGGAACACCACCACCAATCCGCCCAGCACGATCCAGATCAGGTTTTGCGAAAGCCAGGTCATTTTCCACCTCCGTCTTACGACTTCCTACGCGATTTCAGTTCCCGCTCCACTGCCGCCTCAACCTCTCGTCTGGTTTGCCGTGAAAGACGCAAACTCATCCAGATCACCCAGACCGGACAGGCCAGGAGAATCAGCGCAACCAGCACCGAGAACAGTGAGATTCCGTACCAATAGAGGATGGCGGCGGCCAGCGCCGTCGCCACGGCGGCACAGAACCAGACAGCGGGTTTCATGCCGGCACCTCCTGCGCCTTACTTGTCAGCCGCACGCGCTTGAGCATGGCCGAATTCGCCACCACGCTAAGCGAGGACAGCGACATCGCCGCCGCCGCCAGGATGGGATTGAGCAGGCCGAAAGCCGCCACCGGAATGCCGATGGTGTTGTAGAAGAAGGCCCAAAACAGGTTCTGCTTGATCTTGCGCATCGTGGCGCGGGACAACTCGATGGAAGCCGCCACGTCGCGTACGTCATTGCGGATCAGGATGATGCTGCCGGTCTCCTTGGCCACATCCGAGCCCGAGCCGATAGCGACGCCGATATCCGCCGCAGCGAGCGCGGGCGCGTCGTTGACCCCATCGCCGACCATGGCAACCACCTCGCCGTCCTTCTGCAAGCCCTGGATGGTCTTGACCTTGTCTTCCGGCATGACCTCTGCGATTACGCGCTCGATGCCGACCTGCCGCCCGATAGCTTGCGCGGTGCGCTGGTTATCCCCACTGAGCAGAACCACCTTGATGCCGCGCGACTTGAGCATGGCAATGGCCTCTGACGCCTCTGGCTTGACCGTATCGGCCACGGCGATGATGCCAAGCAGTTCATGCCCGATCCCCGCCAGCATCGCTGTCTTGCCATCAGCCTCCAGCCCGGCCAGCGTCGCTTCAATCGTATCGACTGAGATGGCCTGCTGCGCGAGCATGCGCCGGTTTCCTAGCCAGGCCTGCTGGCCGTCGATGGCCCCCTGAATACCCATCCCCGACAGCGCCTGGATGTTGTTCGCCTTACGCGTCGCCAGCTCACGATGCTGTGCGGCACGGACGATCGCTTCGCCCAGCGGATGCTCCGAGCCGGACTCGACCGCTGCAGCAATACTGAGCAGCTCGGCTTCCTGGTGTGTCCCAAGCGGCAGGATATCGGTCACGGTCGGTTCGCCGCGCGTAATCGTGCCCGTCTTGTCAAAGACAACGGTGGTCAATTTCTCAGCGCGTTCGAGCACTTCGCCGCCGCGGATCAGGATGCCGGCGTCCGCGCCTTTTCCCACGCCGACCATCAAGGCGGCAGGCGTCGCTACACCCAGAGCGCACGGGCAGGAGATGATAAGCACGGCAATAAAGGCGAGCAGCCCCTGCGGGAAATGCCCCGCGAGCGTCCATCCGATGACAGCCAGCAGTGCAACGCCCACGACCGCCGGCACAAAATAGCCGGTCACCTGGTCGGCCAGCCGCTGAATCTGTGCCGAGCTTGCCTGCGCGTCTTCTACCATCTTGATGATCTGCGCCAGCGCCGTATCCGCACCGATGCGGGTCGCCTGGAACGTAAAGGCGCCTGACCGGTTCAGCGTACCGCCGATCACCGTTGCCCCAGGCTTCTTGTCAACTGGCATCGACTCCCCGGTCAGCATCGATTCGTCCACGCTGGTTTGCCCGTCCGTCACCTTGCCATCGGTTGGAATCTTCTCGCCGGGGCGGACCACTACCAGCTCCGAGACCATGATGCTTTCGGCGGGAATCTCGACTTCCTTGCCATCGCGAATCACGTGCGCCACAGCGGGCTTGAGGTCAAGCAGGCGACGGACTGCGGCGGAGGACTTCTTTTTGATGATCTCCTCCATGTACTTGCCCAGCAGCACAAAAGCGATGATGACCGCGGACACCTCGAAGTAGACATCGCGTTCGGCCACCTTCACCGGCAACCAGGATGGGAAGAACAACACGACCACGCTGTAGAAGTACGCTACCGACGTACCCAGCGCGATCAGGAAATCCATGTTGATGTTGCGCGTGCGGACCGCGTTCCACGCGCCTTTGTAGAAGCTCCAACCTCCAATGAACTGTACGGGGGTCACCAGCAGGAACAGCCATATTCCCCATGTGAACCAAGGCAGCGCCGGAATGGGCGCCCAAGTCAGCAGGGTCGCACCTGCAGCCAAGGCCAGAAACGCCCCGGCGCGTAACACCGCCAACGCCAGCACACCGGTCAAGGCAATGGTGACGCGCGTCTTCATCGCCTTCAGTTCGGACTCCGGCGACTCAAACGTGTGCAGACAGCTCTCGCTGCAGAAGTAGTACTTTCGCCCTCCTCGCTCTGCGGACAAGGCAGTGGCCTTGTCAACCATCATTCCGCAGATGGGGTCCTTGGCCAGTTGCTTCGTGCTTGCGGACACCGCAGCAACTCCGGTTGGCGCGTGATCATGGGCCGCGCCGTCGTGGTCATGCGCGTCATGCGCGTCATGCGAGAGATATCGCGCCGGATCAGCGAGAAAAGTCTTCTCACAGTGCCGAGAACAGAACCAATAGCGCTGATGCCCGACTTCCGTGCTGGCTGCTGCCTGCGCAGGGGAAATCTCCATACCGCAAACCGGATCGCGCACGCGACCGGCATCGACGACCGGTTGAGCGATGCGCAGCGCGCTCTGCCGACCGACCACTTGATCGCCACGATGGTGTCCGATGGAATCGCTTGGCATGCCAACCTCGGATGTGCTGATTGTTTAACTTGATTAGGTCTGGGCACAACTACGATTGCAGTGTGTTCCACGCCCGGAACGGGAGGTTGATACGGGTCAAGCGAGAGCAATTCGTTGTGATACGTCAACTGGCGACCACCGATCGCATATCAAAATGAAATCCCATCATTTCAGGAGGCAGCACCATGACGAACAACAAGCATGTTGGCTTTCTTGTAGCAGGCGCGCTGCTGATCGCCAGTGCATCGGTCTGGGCCGTTGACGAGCACCACCCCGCCGCAGCGAGCCAGCCTAGTGCGGCAACCCCAGCGAAGACTGCCCCTGCCACGGCAAACTCTGCGGATACGGAAAAGCGCTTCGAGCAAGCCCGTCAGCAGATGAAGAAGATGCAGGCCCAGATGGACAAGATCCATCAGACCAAGGACCCGAAGGAACGGCAACGTCTGATGGCCGAGCACATGCAGGCCATGCAGGACACGATGCAGACAATGCACGGTATGGGCGGCCCGATGATGATGGACATGATGGGCGGTCAAGGGATGGGGGCCGGCGGTGCGGCGCCGATGATGGGCGGCTCGGGCATGCCCATGGAGCAGCGCATGAACATGATGGAAAACCGCATGGACATGATGCAGATGATGATGGACCAGATGCTCAAACAGCAGGAACCATCAAAGAAACCTTGACGTTGCCATTGTGGGAAGGTGAATACTGCCCAGAATTGGTCAACAGGCGTGCGTGACGCATACCTGCTGACCGTTAGCTTGAACCTACGCAACATCTGACAAAAATCCGCGCGCGATGAATCCCCTTTGGCGCATGCTGATGATCGTGCTGCTTGCCGTGGCGTTGCCTGCGCGCGGGCTCCCCATGGCATCAATGCAGATGCACGGCGCTGTGGGTCTGCCAGGGCTGTCGACAGCGCATGATGTCGTACAAGCCGAGAAAGGACACCCCTGCCATATCACCGGTGACGGCCATGCCCAGAGTGGTTCCGACTGCACGGACACCGCTCCTTGCGTGTCTTTCTGCGCTGTGATCGGGGCGCTTTCCAGCCCAGCGATGCCGCTCGGCGCCAAGGGGATGCACATCCTGGTTCCCGCCCAGGAGCCTGTCTATATTTCCGCAGTTCCTGTGCCGCTCGAACGGCCACCCCGAGCCCGCTCCATTTAGCTTTACGGATCGCGCCTTTTTGCAGTGCGGCATCCGTATAGCGGCGTAAGCGAATACGCCACGCAAATTGCTAAGCCGGCATTCATGCCGGCCCCGCGTGAAATCACTGGAGCATCACCATGAAGAAGGTCATTCTTTCCGCTGTCGGCTTGGCGGCTGTTTTGACATCGTTGACGGCCATTGCCGGGCCAGACTGGCAGGTCATCGAGAAAGCTCGCAACGCGAAACTTGCGCAGATCCGCGCAGCGCAAGCGCAGAAAAGCGCTGGCATGCCTGCGATGCCGCAGCCCTGCCAAGACATGATTCAAGCGCCGAAATAACACGGTGGGGCGTTCTGCATTATCGGCAGGACGCCCATCGCGCGATGGCACGTTTGCGGCAGATCAACCCGTTCGATCATAAGCCGCGTCCGCGTGCACATCGCGCGTAGCCGCTGTTACCATTCGATCCAATCACATCATCTGCAGAACGTGCGCGCATCGCTTCGCCGGCCGTGGTTCGCCGGATTCCTAGTCATCGCTTTCCTGACAGTTCAACTGGCAGCGGCAGCATACGCCTGTGCGGCAAGCCGCGGCTCAGCGGAGGTCATGCCCACCATGGCCGATGCGACCGACGCCGGTGCCATGGTGCAGTCGTGCCCCGAGATGGCCATGCAGGCGCAGCAGGATGTGCACCAGCATGACGGCCTCTGTCTTGAGCACTGCCAGAGCGGCACCAAGTCGGCCAATCACGTATCGCCGCAGATTCCCATCTTCCTGCCCGTCCTGATCCGGATGATCACGGCCGAGCCAGTCATCATGGCGGACGGCCAATCGGTCTTGCTCGCCGATGTGGCGCCCCGTGCACCACCACCCCCGATTCCCATCCTGAACTGCTGTTTCCGCACGTAGCCTCCGAAGCGACGTATCTCTCACGCCTTGCCGCCTAACCGGCAAGGTGGTCGTTGCTTTCCGGAGGCTTTATGCTTTTGCGTTTTCCCCCACGCGGTGGGCGCTTGCTCGCGCTCGCCGTCCTGCTGCTTTTAAGCAGTCATCTGGCGTATAGCCAGACCGATGCGCTCTCCTTGCAGGAAGCGATCGGCTTGGCATCGTCCCGCTCCGCCGACGCGGAAACCTCCCGCGCCGGTGTACAGTCGGCGCTCGACATGGCCGTGGCGGCAGCCCAACTGCCCGACCCTGTCCTCAAATTCGGCGTGAACAATGTTCCCGCCGATGGCAGCGACCGGTTCTCCATCGGCACCGATTTCATGACCATGCGCTCGGTCAGCGTGATGCAAGAGCTCACGCGGACCGAGAAGCGCCGTGCCCGTGCGGAACGTTTCAACGCCGAGGCCTCCGCGGCCGAAACACAGCGTGTCGCCGCGCTGGCAGCCGTCCAGCGCAGCACAGCGCAAGCCTGGCTTGACCGCTGGTATGCCGCACGTACCGTTCAACTGCTGGCGGAACAAACAGCCTCTGTCGCCTTGCAGGTCGAGGCAGCCGAGGCGGCCTATCGCGGCAATCGCGGCTCACGCGCCGACATCGTAGCTGCACGCCTTGAACGGCAGCAGTTGCAAGACCGGACCGACGAGGCCCGGGCGACGGAAGCGTCTGCCAAGGCCATGCTGCGGCGCTGGGTAGGCGACGCATCCAGCCGCCCGCCCGCCGCGCCCCCCAGGTTCGACGTCCCGCAGTGGCTCGACGCGCTGGACGACGCGGCCATCGATACCCTGCCCGATGTGGCCGCTGCCAGCGCGCAAGCCGCCATGGCGGACGCTGAAGGACGTGTCTCTCGTGCGGCCAAGACACCCGACGTGACGGTGGAGCTGATGTATAGCCAGCGCGGACCGGCTTACGCCAACATGGTGTCGTTGAACGTCTCCCTGCCGATTCCCTGGGATCAGAAGAACCGCCAGGACCGCGAGGTCTCGGCCAAGCTGGCGCAAGCCAATGCCGCGCGCGCTCAAGCAGAAGTCTTGCGGCGCAACATGGTGGGCCAGATTCTGGGCAAGCGCGAGACGTTGCGACTGAACCAACGCCGCCTGGATCGCTATCAAACCACGACCGTCCCGCTAGCGCGCGCGCAAACCGAGGCAGCGCTAACGTCCTACCGGACTGGAAGCGGTTCGCTCGCCGCGGTCGCCGAGGCAAGCCGCAAGGCACTCGACCTTGCGCTGGAACGTCTCAAGCTCGAAGCGTCGACGGCCCAACTCTGGGCCGAGCTCGCCTTCCTCAAACCGCTCCCCACGGCAAACCAGCCGACCTCCAACGTTGGAGTTCAACCATGAACCGAACCATCTTTGCGCGCATTGCAGCCAGTCTGGTGTTGGCGAGCCTTGGCATGGGCGCCACCTACTACCTTGGCGTGAGGCAGGGACAGCGGAGCGCGCCCACGCAGGCGGCAGCATCTGCCCAAGCCGCCGATGCCCCGCTCAAAGCGGGCGACATCGATCCCAAGACGGGCAAGCGGATTCTCTATTGGCAAGACCCCATGGCACCTGGCCAGCGTTTCGACAAACCAGGCAAATCACCTTTCATGGACATGCCGCTTGCCCCCGTCTACGAGAATGGCGCCGGCGGGAGCGCCGCCGTCACGGTTGATGGCCGTGTGGCACAGAATCTTGCTGTGCGCACGGCTGAGGTCAAGACCGGCCGGCTGGACGCCATGCTGGAAGTGCCCGGCAATATCGCCATCAACGAGCGCGGCATCGAGATCATTCAAGCGCGCGCCGCCGGCTTTGTCGAACGGGCGTACGCGAAAACCACGTTAGACCCGGTCAAGCGCGGGCAACCGCTGATCGTCGTCTACGCGCCGGAATGGGTCGCCGCACAAGAGGAGTACCTGGCCGTTTCGCGTACGGCCAACGCCCTGCAGGGGGACCTGCGCAGCGCAGCGTTGCTGCGCATGCGCCAGGCCGGCATGACGGAGGCGCAGATCCGGCTGGTCGAATCCACCGGCAAGCCACAGCCACGGCTGGCGATTTCCAGCGACATCGATGGCGTCATCACCGAGGTCGGGGTCCGGGACGGCATGGCTGTCGCACCCGGCATGACGCTCTTCAAGATTGCCGACTTGTCCACCGTGTGGGTCTTGGCGGAGATTCCCGAGAGCCAAGCATCGGCCATCCGCCCGGGCCAGGCGGTGACGGCCACGGCGACGGCAATCGCTGGACACGCGCTGACCGGCAAGGTGGATGCCATCCTGCCCGACGTCAATGCCAATACGCGAACCGTCAAGGTGCGCGTCGAACTCCAGAACCGGGACCGCCGCCTCTTGCCCGGCATGTTCGCCAACGTGCGGTTTGGCGCGCAAGCCGGCCCGGACAAGCTGCTGGTCCCCACGGAGGCGTTGATTCGCACCGGTACGCGCACGATCGTCATGGTGGACGCCGGCAATGGCGGCTTCAACCCCATCGAAGTCAAGACCGGAGCCGAAGCCAATGGGCAGACCGAAGTGACCGACGGTTTGAGCGCGGGACAGAAGGTGGTGGTTTCCGGGCAGTTCCTGATTGATTCGGAAGCTAGCCTGCGCGGCACCGCCCAACGCATGGCATCGCCACCTGCGGCCTCCGCGCCCGCAGCGGCCGCCATCGAGCATGAAGGCGTCGGCCGCATTGAGGCTGTCACCAGCGAAGGCCTGACGATCTCACATGGCGCGATTCCGTCCGCGCACTGGAGCGCGATGACAATGGATTTTGCCGCACCGCCCTCCGGCCTGCCAAAGCGCTTCAAGCCTGGGGACCGTGTGCGCTTCCGGTTCCAACTGCATGACGATGGCATGGCAGTCCTGTCCTCGGTCGAGCCGGCCGGCGCGGATCAGGGGGGCAAGCCATGATCGCACGGCTGATTCTCGCGTCCATCCGCAACCGCTTCCTGGTGCTGCTAGCGACCGTCATGCTGACGGCCTGGGGTCTGTGGGCCGCGCGCAGCACGCCGCTCGATGCGCTGCCCGACCTGTCGGACGTACAGGTCATCATCCGCACGCCGTTCCCTGGCCAAGCGCCGCAGATCGTGGAAAACCAGGTCACGTATCCGCTGACCACCACCATGCTGTCGGTGCCGGGCGCCAAGACGGTGCGCGGCTACTCGTTCTTCGGCGATTCGTTCGTCTATGTGCTGTTCGAGGACGGGACTGACCTGTATTGGGCACGCTCGCGCGTGCTGGAGTACTTGAACCAGGTGCAGTCCCGCCTGCCTGCGGCGGCCAAACCGGCGCTGGGCCCGGATGCCACCGGCGTGGGCTGGATCTACGAATACGCGCTGGTCGATAAGACCGGCCGGCACGACTTGGCCCAACTGCGGGCGTTGCAGGACTGGTTCCTGCGCTTCGAGTTGAAGGCCCTGCCGAACGTCGCGGAGGTCGCTTCCGTCGGCGGCATGGTCAAGCAGTTCCAGGTGGTGTTGCAGCCGGACCGGCTGCGTGCGTTCAACCTGACACAGGCCAAGGTGCTGGCAGCGCTCAAGGGTGCCAACCAGGAGACCGGTGGCTCCGTGCTGGAACTGGGCGAAGCCGAGTACATGGTCCGCGCCAGCGGCTACCTGAAGACGCTCGACGACTTCCGGCAGATTCCCCTGATGACGAACGATGCGGGCATCGCCGTGCATTTGGGCGATGTCGCCACCGTCCAACTCGGGCCCGAGATGCGCCGTGGCATCGCGGAACTGAACGGTCAGGGCGAGGTGGCAGGTGGCGTCGTCATCCTGCGTTCAGGCAAGAATGCCCTGGAGACGATCGAAGCCGTCAAGGCCAAGCTCGCCACGCTGCGCACCAGTCTGCCCGAAGGCGTGGAGATCGTTCCTGTCTACGACCGGTCCGGTTTGATCAAGCGCGCGGTGGACAACCTGACGCACAAGCTGATCGAGGAATTCATCGTCGTCGCTGTCGTGTGCCTGGTGTTCCTGTTCCATCTGCGCTCGGCACTGGTGGCAATCGTCTCGCTGCCGCTGGGCGTCCTGGCGGCCTTCCTGGTGATGCGATACCAGGGCGTCAACGCCAACATCATGTCGCTGGGTGGCATCGCCATCGCCGTCGGCGCCATGGTCGACGCGGCCGTGGTGATGATCGAGAACGCGCACAAACATCTGGAGCATTGGCTCGAGGACAACCCCGGCCGCGAACTCACAGGCCACGAGCGCTGGAACGTGATCGGGGAATCGGCGGCAGAAGTGGGGCCGGCGCTGTTCTTCTCGCTGCTGATCATCACGCTGTCGTTCATCCCCGTGTTCACGCTGGAGGCGCAGGAGGGCCGCCTGTTCTCGCCGCTGGCGTTCACCAAGACGTATTCGATGGCGGCAGCGGCTGGGTTGTCGGTCACGCTGGTGCCTGTGCTGATGGGCTACCTGATCCGCGGGCGTATCCCGAGCGAGCAATCGAACCCGCTCAGCCGCTGGCTGATCCGCCTCTACCAGCCAATGCTGTCCAAGGTGCTGGCGTATCCCAAGGCGACGGTCGCTATCGCCATTGTGCTGCTGGGGGCAACGGCCTGGCCGATCCTGCGCACAGGCGGCGAATTCATGCCGCCGCTGGATGAGGGCGATCTGCTGTATATGCCGTCAGCATTGCCTGGGTTGTCGGCCGGCAAGGCGGCTCAGCTCCTGCAGCAGACCGACCGCCTCATCAAGACGGTTCCCGAAGTGGCCAGCGTGTACGGCAAGGCTGGGCGCGCGGACAGCGCAACGGACCCGGCGCCGATCGAGATGTTCGAGACCACCATCCAGTTCAAGCCGCACGACCAGTGGCGCCCCGGTATGACGACCGACAAACTGGTGGAAGAACTCGACCGCGTGGTCAAGGTGCCGGGGCTGTCCAACATCTGGGTGCCACCGATCCGCAACCGCATCGACATGCTCGCCACCGGCATCAAGAGCCCGGTCGGCATCAAGGTGGCGGGCACGGACTTGAAGGAGATCGATCGACTGACCACTCGGATCGAGGAGACCGTCAAAACCGTGCCGGGTGTCACCTCTGCGCTAGCGGAGCGGTTGTCCGGCGGACGATACATCGACGTGGACATCAACCGACAGGCCGCCGGCCGATACGGCCTGAACATCGACGACGTGCAAAGCATCGTGTCATCCGCCATCGGTGGCGATAATGTCGGTGAGGTGGTTGACGGCCTGGCCCGCTTCCCGATCAACCTCCGCTATCCGCGCGATTATCGGGATTCCGTGGAGCAGTTGCGGCGTTTGCCGATTGTCACTGACCGGGGCCAGCAGATTGTGTTGTCCGACGTCGCGGACATCCGCGTCGTGCAGGGCCCGCCGATGCTGCGCAGCGAGAATGCCCGGCTCTCGGGTTGGATCTATGTCGATATCCGGGGGCGCGACCTGCGCTCGGCGGTGAAGGACATGCAGGCAGCAGTGACCAAGGCGGTGCCGATGCCGGCGGGCTACGCGCTGAGCTGGTCAGGGCAGTTCGAGTACCTGGAGCGTGCGAGTGCCAAGCTGCAGGTGGTCGTACCATTCACCTTGCTGATCATCTTCGTGCTGCTGTACCTCGTGTTCGGCCGTATCGACGAGGCGCTGCTCATCATGGGCACGCTGCCGCTCGCACTGATCGGCGGGTTCTGGCTGCTGTATCTGCTCGGCTATAACCTGTCGGTGGCCGGAGTCGTCGGCTTCATTGCGCTCGCCGGGGTGGCGGCCGAATTCGGCGTGATCATGCTGCTCTATCTCAAACACGCTTGGACCGAGCGGCAGGAAAACGGTCAAACTTCTACCCAAGCGCTACTGGAAGCGATTCAGGAAGGCGCCGTGCTGCGTGTACGCCCCAAGGCCATGACGGTGGCCGTCATCCTGGCTGGCCTGCTCCCGATCATGTGGTCGGACGGCACAGGCTCCGAAGTCATGCAGCGCATTGCCGCGCCGATGGTCGGCGGCATGATCACCGCGCCGTTGCTGTCCCTGTTTGTCGTTCCTGCTGTCTACCTGCTGCTGCGCAGGCGTGGCAGCGGGCAATCCATTCCCCAACCACCCTCTCATGACAAGGTCTCACGATGAACTACGTTTCCGCTGTTGTATTCGCCCTGACGCTGGCGTCGACTCCAGCCGCCTTTGCGGCCACGCCGATGGAAGGTATGGACATGAAGCCTGCTGGTCAAACCAAGCAGGCGCCCAAGCCCGTGGCAGCAGAGGTCCGCAAGATCTACCTCGACACCGGCAAGGTCACGCTTAAGCACGGCGCCATCGACAATCTCGGCATGGGCGCCATGACGATGACGTTTGCCGTCAAGGACAAGGCATCACTGCAGCACTTCAAGGAGGGCCAAGCGGTGTGGGCCGTCTTTGATATGGTCGACGGTCAGCCGACCGTCGTCGATTTGCGGAGCAAGTAAACCCTCGGCGGCGCACGGCCCATCGGTCGTGCGCCGCTGCATGCTGCGGAATCAGCCAGAAAGTCCCTTCACGAGGGCGCCTTGTCGTGACATCAATGCTGAGCGCAACAACCCTGCTATAGCGACGCTGCTAGCCCCGAGCATCCAGCCGGCGACCACATCCGCCGGGAAATGCATCCCGGCGGCAACACGCGACCACCCGACCAACGCGGCGTAGAACACCAACGCGAGACGCCCCCGAAAACCCACCAAGGGCCAGAGTGCCCCGACCACAAGCGCTGCGAACGTCGAGTGCCCGCTCGGCAGGCTGTAGTGCAGTTCCGGCTCACCAATGACGTGCACGAGGTGGCCGAGTACCGCCGGTGGCCGTGGGAAATCCAGCCACCACTTCAAGGCGGAAGCGGCCAGCAGGGCAAGCGCGAAGGCCAACCCAAACGTGACGAGGCGTTGCCTGACAGCGCACGCGCGCGCTGGATTCGACGCTGATATCGACCACCGCCAGAGCCCCAGCAGCAAGAGCGGCGCAGTCCAGTAGTTGCCAATCAGGCTAAAGCACCACGCCACCGGGTCCAGGGCGCTTGGCATCCCCGAGTTGATGGCGTGGAATAGCGCGACGTTCCAGCCGCCCCAGTCGTACACGAGGAACTTCCAATTCATTTGCGCAGCAACCTCAGCCCGTTGCCGACCACCAGCAGGCTGGCGCCCATGTCGGCAAACACCGCCATCCACATGGTGGCCTGGCCTGTAAAGGTCAGTGCCAGGAACACGACCTTGATGCCGAGCGCCAGCGCAATGTTCTGCTTCAGCACCCCGGCCGTGGACCGGGATAGTCGTACAAACGCCGGGAGCTTGCGCAGATCGTCGTCCATCAGCGCAACGTCGGCCGTTTCGATCGCCGTGTCCGTCCCGGCCGCGCCCATTGCGAATCCAATATCGGCCCGTGCCAGCGCCGGCGCATCGTTGATGCCATCGCCGACCATGCCGATGGTTCCTTGTGCGGATCGGCGCTCGATTTCGCGCTGCTTGTCTTCCGGCAGCAGATTACCGCGAGCCTCGTCGATACCGACCTGCTGCGCAATCGCCTCTGCGGTGTGCGGATTGTCGCCGCTCAGCATCAAAGTCTTGATGCCCAGTGCGTGCAATTCCTTGATCGCTTGGCGACTGCTGTCCTTGATGGTGTCCGCCACACCGAACAACGCGCGTACGCCGTCCTGGCCGATCAGCATCACGACCGTTTTGCCCTGGGTTTCCAGCACGGCAAGCTGTGCTTCCAATGCCGGCGAACACACGCCCAGTTCCTCGACCAGACGATGATTGCCCAGGTGATAGAGCGCACCGTTGACATGGCCCCGGACGCCGCGTCCGGGCAAGGCCGCAAAATCGGTGACGTCGCGCAGGGCTAGGCCTTGGTCCTGCGCCGCGCGGGCCACGGCCAGGGAGACGGGATGGTCGGAGCGGGCAGCCAGGCTAGCTGCCAGGATCTGGGCGGCGGACGCGTCCGCACCGTTCCAGGCCACGACGTCCGTCTGCGCTGGCTTGCCGTGCGTGATCGTGCCGGTCTTGTCGAGCGCCAACCATTTCAGCTTGCGTCCCTCTTCCAGATAGACGCCGCCCTTGATGAGGATGCCGCGCTTCGCGGCGGCCGCCAGGCCGCTCACAATGCTCACCGGCGTCGAGATCACGAGCGCGCAGGGGCAAGCAATCACGAGAAGAACTAGGGCCTTGTAGATCCAGTCCAGCCAAGTCGCACCGAAGACCAGCGGAGGGACGATGGCCACCGCAAGCGCAACCGCGAACACAATGGGCGTGTACAGCCGGGCGAACTGGTCAACGAAGCGCTGCGTGGGCGCTCGACTGCCTTGCGCGGCCTCGACGGCGTGAATGATCCGTGCCAGTGTGGAGTCGCTTGCCGCTGCGGTGACGCGATATTCGAACGACCCGGATTCGTTGATGGTGCCGGCGAACACGGAGTCGCCCGCTGCCTTCTCGACCGGCAGGCTCTCGCCCGTGATCGGCGCCTGATTGACGGATGACCGCCCCTGCAGAATCGTGCCATCGAGCGCGATGCGCTCGCCCGGCTTGACCCGCACACGGCTGCCAACGGCCACGGTCTTGGCATCGACGTCGGACCAACTGCCGTCGCTGCGCTGTACCGTGGCTGTCTCCGGGGCGAGATCCATCAGCCCCCGGATCGCATCTCGGGCGCGGTCCAGCGAACGGGCTTCGATGACCTCCGCCAAGGCGAAGAGGACCATCACCATCGCCGCTTCCGGCCAATGGCCGATCACCATCGCCCCAGTGACTGCGATCGACATGAGGGCGTTCATGTTCAGGTTGCGGTTCTTGAGCGCGATCCAGCCTTTCTTGTAGGTGGACAGCCCGCCGGTCAGGATCGCGGCCAGCGCCAGGATCACCACCACCCAATGGTTGCCACCGTTGAGCCAATACACCACTTCCGCCAGGACGGCGTTCGCGCCGGCAATGGCAAGCGGCCACCATTTGGTGGGCGCGGCATCTTGTTCGGGAAGCGGTGCTGCGGCAGAGCGGTCGCGCACCTCGGCATCGAAGCCAAGCGACTGAATGGCAGCCAGCACTTGCGGTAGCGCATCGGCAGCGTGTTGAACGGCGAGTGTGCGTTGGACGAGATTGAACTGCATGTCTGACACGCCCGCCATGCCCGCCAGCTTGCCGCGAATCAGCGTTTCTTCGGTCGGGCAGTCCATCTGACGAATGGTCAGGACTGTGCTCTGCCCGGCGGGGCTTTCATCGGCGCGAACCGCTCGCATGCCAACGGCTGCCAAGGCTTGCTCGATCGGCGCCGGGGATGGCAGCCGGTGCTGGACGGCCAGCGAACGCTGCATCAGGTTGAACTCAAGGTTGACCACGCCGGGCAGCGCCGCCAGCTTATTGCGAATGAGCGTTTCTTCCGTCGGGCAGTCCATGTTGTCGATCCGGTAGCGGGATCGTTTCAGGTCAACAGCCGCCGCATCGCCGTCCGCCGGCGTCACCACGTTGGTGGCAGCACAACCGCACCCCTTGGAGCCGCAATCACTCACAGCACCTCCCTTTGTCGCTTGAAATGGATTGGACTCAAGTACACACTCTATAGCTACTATAGAGTCAAGGGACTTCGGCCCGACATCATGAACATTCAGATCGGTGAATTCGCCAAGCGCACGGCCTGCCCGATTCAAACCATCCGGTACTACGAGCGCGAAGGCCTGTTGCCGCCGCCGGACCGCAGCTCGGGCAACTTCCGGCTGTACAGCGAGCGGCACATTGAGCGGCTGCAGTTCATCCTCCACTGCCGGTCATTGGACATGCCGCTGAACGACGTGCGGACACTCCTGCGCTACCGCGAGCGACCGGACGAGGATTGCGGCGCGGTGAACACCCTCCTGGACAAGCACATCGAGGAAGTCGAGCGGCGTATCGAGGCACTGGGGGTGTTAAAGCACCATTTGTGCGCGCTGCGCGAGACCTGTTCCGACGGGCGAGCTGCAGAAGCTTGCGGAATCCTGCAGGGGTTGTCCGAAGGTAGCGGCACGTGCACTGGAGACGGCACGCACCGCTGACACGAAGGGGAATGGCCGAACGGGTTCGCTATGTGACCCCTTCGGCCGCATGTTTTTTGACCAGCGCGACATCTGCGTCACGAAACATGAATTACAATCATTCTCATTTAAAGCCATTTCTCCCGCTTCGCCGGTAGGCTCTTCATGCAACTGCAGCGCGTCGTCACCCTCATCCTGTTCTACCTGCTGACATCGGTTTCAAGCGCGTACGCCGACACGCTGTCCACTCAAGACAAGACCAAGCAGGTCTGGCAATTACTCGACTATCTGGCGGTCGATTACGGTCGCTCCGTCAAGGACGGCCAGGTGGCCAATGCCGATGAGTACGCCGAAATGCAGGAGTTTGCGCATGCGGCGCAGCGCCAGATTGCCGAGTTGCCGGCGGGGCCACAGACGCAAGCCTTGCTCAAGGATGCTGGCGCGTTGCGCACGCTCATCGCCGACAAGGCCGCACCCACCGTCGTCGGTGAACAGGCGCATAAGCTCGCGGACAGCTTGCTGGCCGCCTACCCGGTGCCGATGGCGCCCAGCAAGGTGCCCGACCTGAAGCATGGAGCTACGCTGTATCAAAGCCAGTGCGCGTCCTGCCATGGCAACACCGGACACGCCGATGGTCCGCTGGCCGCCAAGCTGAGCCCGCCCCCCATAGCCCTGGCCGATCATCAGCGCGCCCAGGAGCGCAGCGTCTTCGCCCTCCAGCAGATCATCACGCGCGGTGTCGAGGGCACCTCGATGCCGAGCTTCGCGCAGCTCACTGACGATGATCGCTGGGCACTGGCCTATTTTGCGTCGACCTTGTCCTATTCCGATGCGGACCGGCAAGCCGGCGCCAAATTGTGGGCATCCCGCCCGGAGCTGCATAGCGCGGTGCCGACGCTCGCCAAGCTCAGCCAGACGCCAGAAGCGTTGCTGGCCAAGACGATCAGCCCGGATGCCGCGCGGCAATTGACCGCCTATTTGAGAAGCGCGCCGGATGTGCTGAACGCCTCCAACGCAGACAGTCTCGCAATCGCCAAGGACAAGCTCAAAGAGAGCGTAGCCGCCTTCGACCAGGGCGACAAAGCGACTGCCTCGCGCCTGGCGCTCTCCGCCTACCTCGACGGCTTCGAGCCGGTCGAACCGGCCCTGGCCGCCAAGAACCAGTCGCTGTTCCAGGACATCGAAAAAATGATGGGCCTGTATCGCAACGCGATCACTACCGGTCAGGCCGAGCAGGTACGGGACATCGCGCAGCATCTGCAGACGATGCTGACTGAAGCCCAGGATGCACTGGGTGGCACCAACGACCCGCTGTCGACGTTCCTGGGCGCCTTGACGATCCTGCTGCGCGAGGGCCTGGAGGCACTGCTTGTCGTGGTCGCCATGATGGCCTTCCTGAAGAAGGCCGAACGCACCGACGTGCTGCCATACGTCCATGCCGGCTGGATTGTTGCGCTGGCCGCCGGTGGACTGACGTGGGCCGTCGCTACCTACCTGGTGGATTTGAGCGGTGCCAGCCGCGAGATGACCGAAGGCTTCTCGGCAATCTTTGCGGCCGTGGTCCTGCTCGGCGTGGGCATGTGGATGCACCAGAAGAGCCTGGCCGGTCGCTGGCAGGCCTATGTGAAGCAGAAGCTGTCCTCCGCGCTGAACAAGCGCTCGGCGATCATGCTGTTCGTGCTGTCATTCGTGACGGTGTACCGCGAGGTGTTCGAGACCGTGCTGTTCTACGCCGCGCTGTGGAGCGAAGGGAACGGCATCTACCTGCTGGCCGGCTTGGGCTCCGGGATTGCGATCCTGGCGATCATCGCCGTCGTGCTGCTGCGCTCCTCGGCGCGCCTGCCGATCCGCCAGTTCTTTGCCTTCAGCTCGGCTCTGGTCGCGGTCCTGGCAGTGGTGCTGATCGGCAAGGGCGTTGCGGCGTTGCAGAAGGTTGGTTTTCTGCACATCACGCCGATTTCGATGCCGCGTATTGACGTGCTGGGGATTTACCCGTCCATGCAGACGGTGATCGCACAGGTGGCGATCTTGCTGATCATTGTGCTCAGCTTCGCGTATAACCTCCGATCGCAGAAGGCATCGAGCAAAGCGTAGTCGCTACCTTGATTTGAGAGTTCAATGGCGGATATCGACAGGTATCTGCAGGCAGCGACCCGCGATCACACACGGCGCAGCTATCAGTCCGCCATCCGTCATTTCGAGCAAGAGTGGGGTGGCTTCCTGCCGGCCAGCGCCGACAGCGTTGCACGCTATCTGGCTGAGCACGCACAGACGCTTTCCATCAACACGCTGCGCCAACGGTTGGCTGCGATCGCGCAGTGGCACGTTTCGCAGGGCTTTCCCGACCCCACGCGAGCACCGCACGTCCGCAAGGTGCTCAAGGGCATCCAGGCACTGCACCCCGCGCAGGAGCGGCGCGCCAAGCCATTGCAGCTCGCCCAGTTGGAGCAACTGGTTGCCTCGCTGGATGCGCAGATCGCGACCGCCTCGTCTGAGGGCAACGCCCATCAACTCCAGGTGCATACCCGCAACAAGGCGCTGGTGCTGATCGGCTTCTGGCGGGGCTTCCGGTCGGACGAACTGAGTCGGCTGCAGATCGAGCACATCACGGTGGAGCCCGGCCGGGGCATGACGATTTTCCTGCCGCGCACCAAGACGGACCGCAACCATGTCGGTACGACCCACAAGGCGCCCGCGTTGTCGCGCTTGTGCCCAGTCGCCGCCTACGAGGCCTGGTTGGCGGCGTCCGGCCTGACCGAGGGCCCCGCGTTCCGCAGGATTGACCGCTGGAGCCGAATCGCAGCCGATGGACTGCAGGCCAGCAGCATCGTGCCTTTGTTGCGCGCGCTGCTCCATCGCGCAGGACTGCCGCAATCGGACCGCTACAGCAGCCACTCACTACGACGGGGCTTTGCAACCTGGGCGAACTCGAACCAGTGGGATCTCAAGATGCTGATGGAATACGTCGGCTGGAAGGACGTACGCTCGGCCATGCGCTATATCGACGCGGCCGACCCATTTGCCCAGCATCGGATCGAAACAGCGCTGTCGGTCGCACCCCGGCCGGGCATTGCAGTCTGACAGGTCCGGTCTGGCGGACCTCTGCCATTGCTTTGACGCAGTAACCTTGCATGAACCTCTAATAAACGCGATTGCGGCCGACCCGTGCCAAGCAGGACTTCATGCTTGGCTCGCACGCCGGCGAGGTGCCGCCTCCAACAGGGCATCCTGAAATTGGTGGATCTTGAAGCTCAAAACGCCCCGGAAATTCACATGGGCGAAGTGTGCCGGCCCCATGCGGCGCAGCCAGTCATCGTCGATCCGTTGCCCCTTGCGCTGCCACGTATCCACCGTCGTTTGCATCCGCTCGGTATTCCAGGCAATCACCAGATTGGTCAGCAGCGAGAGCGCCCCGGAAATCGCGATCATCTCGTCCTGGCGGCGACCGCGCTCGTGTTGGACCTTACTCATATAAATCGCCCGCTGGAGATGGTGCACGGATTCACCCCGATTGAGGAGCGTGCGCAACTCGCGACGAAACTCGATGTTGCTGAAAAAGTCGCATAGGAACAGCGTGCGCAGCAGCTTGCCCAGGTGATCCGCTGCCCGGTGGATCGGGTCACCCTGGGCAGCACTGCCGAAGCGTTGCAGCGCAACGATCGCGCTCACGCGCCCCGCGTGAATGGACGCCACCAGGCGTAGCAAGCCATCCCAGCCGTCGCGGATCGCCTTGAGGGAGACCTCGTGCGACACGGCAGCCGACAATCCCTCCGTCACCGACAGGGCACGCGGCAGGTACAGCTTGCGCTCCGACAGGTTGCGCAGCCAGGGACAGAGGTCAAAGCCAAGTAGCTTGGCCACCGCCATCCCCACGTTCGTGTAGCCATGGGTGTCGACGGCGAGCCGCAGCAGCCCACCGTCAGCGCGGGTTTCGTTGTGACGCATGACGCCTTCGATCGCCGCGCCAGTTTGGCGCTCGTTGAGCACCATCGGCTGGTTGTAGACGATCCCATGCTGATCCAGCACGTGCGTATAGACGCCAGCGGCGTGCGTGCGTCGGCGGGGATCAGCGCGCGCGTAGAACAGATGTGGGGACGTGTCCAGGCTCATGGAGTCGCTGGAGGCGAGTTGGCCGGTGCCCCATAGATCGGTGATCGGGTGCGTGCGCTGGAACTCCACCACACGTTCGTTGGCGCGGCGCAGCCGGCCGGGCATTTCCAGGGAGCGCATCGCGGTGGAGACGTGCGCGAGGTCCAACTGCGGGATCATCGCCGCGACGCCCTTGGCATCCAGTTCGGTGCCGTGCGCGATCAGGGCTGCATAAAGGGAGACGAGTTCGTGGGCATCCCGCGCCTTGCGCGCCAACAGCACTTCACTGAAATTGGTGCGCGCATCCATCTCCAGAATCATGTCGGCAAACTGTGCGCTGCCGATGTCCTTGAACAGCAGATCTCGGGTGCGTTGAGGCGTGGTATCCGTGGTCTGCGCTTCCAATGGCGACAAATGCAGGATGCCGTCCGCGTCGATCGTAAAGTGGCCAGCCTCACGGGCCTCGTCCAGCGCAGCGAGACCCGCCTTCAAATGCTCGGTCAGGCGATCAAGATAGAGCCTCGCTTGGCTTGGCAGGCCGAGCGAAGACAGATGCCGGTCGCGGTCGACCTCCCACTGTGCCGGCGGAATCAGCAACTGGTCTCGTTCTCGAAACGACAGGCTATGGTTGATCCACACCGTGCCGCGGCGCAGCCCCTTGCGCAAACTCATTACAGCAGAGGCCTCCAAGGCACGCAGCGCGCGCTGGCGGTCCTCACCGTCGACCAGGTCGCGCCAACTGGCGCTCACTGGCACATTGCAGTCTGGCGGCAACTCCGTCATGCCCCGATCGTGCAAACCGCCAACGAGATCGAGTTGGCGCATGGCAGGATCGTTACCGTGACTGGCGAATTCCAACGCCCGCAAGGGTGTCAGGAGGTTGCGGAGTCGGTGGTGGTCTTCGGTAAGGGTTTCGCGCACGCTTGCGGCGTGACTTGCCGGCGGCCGACTGGACAGACCCTTAAGCAGCTTGCCGATGTCGGCCAGTCGGTCCTCGGCCGAGCGGCGGGTATCGTCCACCAGGGCCTTGATCTCCACCAGTTGCTGCCGGTATTCGATCGCCGAGCGGGCTTGCTTCGTCGTGGTCTTGTTGTACGCCTGCCGGACCAGGTCTGAGATACGGCGCCCGCTTTGGTACACCATGGCGTCAGTCAACTCCAGCAAGGTGACACGCAGGAAGAACACCAGTTCGAGCGTGCGCGTCGACGCTTTGAGTTCGCGGATTTTGGCGGGACGGCGGGCCTGGATACGTTGGCCGTAGGCCCGCTGTTTCTCGATGGGGACCGCGTCAAATGTCCAGGTATGCGCGCCGAGGTCCTTCAAGAAGCTGATCTTGGCCAGCATCTCGGTCATCGTTGACGGGCTGTGGCGCGCGGGTGGGGTCTTGAGCCATTCCAGCACCGTCGTGCCCGATGTGGCGTGCTGGGCAAACACCGCAGCCTCGGCCCGCAGGATCTGCTCGCGCGAGACCACCACGTCGATCATGGCCAGCAGATCCCGCTCGATGCCCGCCCAGATGGAGCGGGCCAGATCCTGCAGCGCACGCGTCGACGGGATCAGAATGCGCCGTTCGTACAACCAGTAGTGCGCGTGCTGAAGCAGTTCCTCAACGGTCAGCGATTCGGCGGCGTCCTGACGCATCCAGGCTTCGAGTCCGGCCCATTGCTCGTCATCGAGGCGTGTCAGGCCCAGATATTGGAGGGCCCAGACCTGATGCTCATACAGCGTCGGGTATCGCTGGTAAATGGTGCGCAGCGAGGCGATCGTTGGTGTCTCGACGGCGAGTTTTTCGCCGATATAGCGCAGCAACTGACGGGGGAGTGTGTTGAGTTGGTCCAGCGTACGGCCGCTGGCGCGCAGAAAGACCAACTGAATGGCGACTCCAGGGCGGCTGGCGCGTCGGAACTTCTGGTTGATCGCGGCGACATCGCTAGCGGTCAACGCGAAGTAATGCTCGACGTCGAACTCCGGCAGACGCGTGGGTAGGGAGTCTCTTCCCACATAGCGAAATTCCAAGCCCGGCATCTTGTGCCCCCGTCAAGGTGGCGCGATCCGAAATCGCGGGCGAATATCGTACTCCCGAAGTCACTGGAGGGCAGCAGACAATTGTCGGCAGAGACCTGGGGCCCTTATGAATAAAGGCTCTGCGGGGAAACCGTAAGAAAATGCACGAAAAGGACAATTACCCCGCAAACTGCGGAAACAACGTGGCCAGCGCCTGCTGATCGGTTTCGACGAACGTGCGCAGGCCATCCATCGCGACGACCAGTTGGTGATCAAACATGTCCGCTTCATCCGACAGATCAACGCGGACCGAGGCCTTGAAGGCTGCGAGCGCCTTCTCGCGCGTCACGTCTGCCCCCATCCAGCCCAGACTGCGAATGAACGTGTGCACTTCTTTTTTTCTGTGGGAGAAGCCGTTCAGCATCGACGGCTGAGATTTGAATCGTAGTCATTTCGATATCTCAAAAAAAAAATGGTCCGCCTCTGGTGAGAGCGGACCAATATGGTTGGTGGAACCTACTGAGTGGCCAGTGCGACCACATCGATGACAGCATCGGCCTCGTCGACCAGATCGGGTGTTTGCGAGATGAAGAACTCCCGCTCATACCCTCCCTGGCGCAACACCTCGCGCTTCATTTTCATGAACTCGCGCTTGCGCTCCGGATCAAGCGGGCCATCCGCCTCGTCCGTGAACAACGTCTGGAAGGCGGTGCCGGCGCCCTGCGCGCGATATAGCGCAATACCACGCGTCAGGCATTCGTTGATCCACACCTTCTGCCCGCCGGACATGACCGCGAACTCCTTCTCGCTGTCAGCCTGAGCGTCGTGGACACGAATCTCAAACCCCTCACGCTTATCGCCGTTGGCCAGCTCCGTTTGCGTGTGGATACCGATTGTGAATCGGGGTCCATAGCACGCCAGGAGCAGGTCGTTGACCTTCTTCGTGATTTCAGGGCCTGCATCGTCGATCGACAGCGCAATCACACCGTCATTGCCCAAGGCCTTGCCGAGCAGCTTCCACGACGAAATCTCGTCGGAGATCCGCTCTGCCTTACGCTGCACAACGGGTAGTGCCTCCAGATCAACCAGGAGGCCCTGCCGCTCGGTGCTGAGCGCAGTCTGAGTCCGGATCAGTGCTTCAATCCGGCCTTCGAACTGGGCAATGCGCTCGCGCGAGCTGGCAACCTGACGATCAAAGTCCGCGATCTTTCCGGTAACGTCGGCACTTTGCAGTGACGTAACCTCCCGGTTGATCGTGGCCAACTGATCGTCCGTCGCAACAACGTCGCGCTGGTATCGCTCCTTTCGGGCGGCAGCTTCGGCGTTCAGCTCGACCAGATCACGCTCGGCCTTCGCCAGCGTCTCTTGGGCGTCGTCAAGCAATGGCTTCTGCGCAGCAAGTTCGGTCAGCCGTTGCAACTCCCGTTGGTCGGCCGCCACCTGCCCCTGCAGTGCTCGAAGTGAAGCACGTTGGCCCGCCAACGGCGCGAGCTGCTCATCGAGCGCCGTCTTGAGCTTGAGCTTGTCCCGGTAGCCGGTTCGAAGCTCTGCCAACGAGATCCGCACTTCCGTGAGATCCGTGCTCGCCCTGCGCGCCTGAGCCAGCAATGGGCACGTCGAGTGCATCGGATTGTCCCGGCACGGAACAGACTCAATGACGTCGGCCTGGCCCTTCAGCGACTTTTCAAGGACAGCCTTCGATTCACCTTGACCGGCCATGTTTTGCAATTCGCCGATGATGCGCGATTGGTCAGGCACAACCTTTTCGAGCTGAGCAATCCCCTCTTGCAGCCGAATTGCCTCCGACTGTCGCTGCGTGACGGTCAATTGCAAAGCATCACGCGAGGTTGCGGCCGCCAGGATGGCGGTGCTGCTGGCCAGGATTGCGCGGCGGCTTGAAATGACGGCCCCCAGTTCCTTGGCTTGCGCCTCGGTACGTTGCACGGCAGCCCGTTCGTCGTTGTCAAGCGTTCGGCGCCTTGCTTCCTGGGCCACCTTCTGTTGGCCAAGCTCACGCATGCGCGCTTCTGCTACGGTGCTGCTCGCCTGCTTGGCTGCAAGCGTCGCACGCTCCTGAACCATCTGCGCATTGGCCTCCAGCTCACGATCACGCGCCTGGCGGGTCTCAACCAACGAGGCCTCCGCCTGCTCGATCTCCAAGGAGAGTCGTGCAACACGATCGCGCCGACCAACCAGGCTGGTGATGTTGTGCTGAACGACATCCAAAGCACGGCCGAGGCACTTCGCCACGTCCATAGCCTTGCCCGACAGCTCACGCATCCGCTCCAGACCAAGCAGCTCAGCAAGCAACTTCTTGATTTCAGAGGTCTGGTAGCCAGCAATCGGCCGTCGGTTCTGGGCAGAGAAGACACTGGTGAAGAACGCCTCCGATGATCCGAGGACCGATTCCACACAGCGGTTGTACGTCTCCGCCTTACCGTCAGACAGCGATCCGTCTGCCAGTTGAACCGGTTGCCATACGCCGTCCGAGCCAAGCACAAACAGGTAGTACTCGGCCTTGCGCGTCTTGCCAGAATTACGAAACGCGAACTGTGACCGGTATTGCTGGCCATCGTGCTCCCATTCCAAATCCTTTTCGGCCCGGGTACCCGTGAGGTGGTCCCAGTACGAAAACGCATCGGCCGACATCTTCGATGCATGGCTAGGCATCAGCGGATACGGATGCAGGTTGTCCATGATCGTCGTTTTGCCGGCACCGTTAGGGCCCATCACGGCGATCAGTCCGGTCGGCAGCTCGCGCAGGTCGACCGTCACACTGTCGCGGTGCATCCCATCCAGGATGCCGCGAAAGCCAGACAGGGTCAGTTTGAGAGGTCGCATGGTGCCCCCTCACCGCTGAAGCCAGTCATGTAGTAGTCGCCGGGGATCTCCAGCACCTCACGCGAGTCGTCATACGTGACGACGACGTCGACTTCCGGCTTGCCGGCTAGTGCGCGCTCGAACGAACGCACGGCCGCGAAAAATTGCGTCCGTGCCAGGTCAAGCACCTCCGGAAAGGTGGTGCATGCGGTCAAGGCCTTGAGTTCAGCCTCACTCCACTGGCTGGTGTAGCCGTTGGAGAGGGACCACAGAAGGTTCTGCACCTGGACCGTGGGCGCCACGGTAAAAACCGTGCGCTCACCGTCCGTTTCGACAGCCATGACGAGCATGTGGCCGCGCGTGGCGATCACCGCGCCACGACCATGACCGAACGGCTGGAACAGCATCGCACGAGTGAATTCGTGCTTGCCCACCAACCGCGCGGCCAACTCGGAGGCCGGCAGATCGGCTTCAAAGCAACGGGTCCACTGGGAACCTGCGGGATAGAGAATCATGATGCACTCCAAAAATTGGGCGAAGCGCATCCCCAACGGGTTGTGCGCCCGTCCGGGTTCAAAGGAATAGGTACTGCTGGTCGATGCGTCGTAGACGCGGGGAAAACCGAGTTTCGACAGCCCCGAAGGCTGTCGGAACGTGGCTCACACGTTCAAGGGTTGGGCGGCATCTGCCGCGAAAAGGTCATCGGTCAGCCAATCCAACGACGATTGGTTCTGAACTTGGTCAGCGTCCTGCCAGGCCGGCTGAACTGTCACCGGCTCAGCCGTGGCGGACGCCACCGTTTCACCGTTGTCGGCAGCAGACCCGCTCTCCAACGAGGCGACCACTCGATCCGCGATGTCTTGCGGCTCCAGTGCCTCCAGGATGGACAGGCGCTCCAGCAACGCGTCCGGCTTCACGTCGGTCAAACCGCACCAACGCTGAACCTTCTCACCGAGAGTCGCCGCGCGGCTGATGCCCTCCGCACGGCTTCTGACGGCAGGCAACACACGCGGATCCAGCTTCAGCTCCGCGGCGCCGGCGAACAGCGTGCGGATGGCCTCGCGGTCGACCAGCTGGCGATGCTCCTCGTCAATGGTCCAGCGAACGCGCACGAACTTGTCCTGCGTTTGCTCGGCGATGTTGGCCAGGCGCTCCATATCCGGCGGGCCGTCGAAATCGACACAGACCGTTTCGCGCGCCGGCGTTTCCACCTGCACCGCTTCGGCCCGGCCCGGCTTGATCTGCCAGCTCAGGTAGCCCTTCTTGCCCTTTTCGCCGTAGTGGAAGCACCCGATGGAACCGGCGTAACCGACCAGCCGGCCTTCGCGTTCCCACAACTGCATCGCATGGATATGTCCCAGCATGAAGGCATCGCACTCGGCTTCGAACAGCGCGCCGAGCGAGAACTCATGGTCGAACCCGGCCATCGGTACGCCGTGCTCGGTGTAGCAGCCATTGACCGTTCCATGCGACACACCGATGGTTCGGATGCCTTTGGACCGCAACAGCCGATTCACCTTGCCGGCGGCACCCAGGAATACCGTCAGATGCTCGCCCACCGCGGTTGCCGCATCCATGGCGCCCACGATGCCCGCCAGCACAGCCTTGTTGACGGTCGGAACGCAGGTGAACACAGCAGAGGGTGTGCCCTCCTGCAGCAGCGTTTCCAGCTCTTCGACGGTGAACAGCGGGCCGGCCGATGGCAGGAACGTCGATCCGACGAGCGCAACCTGGTGAATGCGATCGGCGACGTAGACGGGGTGGCGGCTACCGATCAGCCGGAACAGGTCCAGCGTGCCCGGCGGCTCATGCGAGAAGGTCCCCTGCAGCATGAGGACCGGCATGTGGCCCGACAGCGCATGAATGCGCTCGGCAAGCACCCGCAGTGCCGGCGTGTGCGCGTCGAGCCGATGATCGGTTGCGTCACCGGAAACGATACCCACATGGCAACCACGCGCGACCGCATCTTCCACGGCGAAACCGAAGCATCGGTCCGCTTCCACCAACCGCTCAGTCGAATAGTGCAGGTCGGAAAAATGACCCACGTGAAGGCTTTCGCCATCGTTGGGCATGCTCACCTCCTATGGAATAGCCGCAACCAGAACGGTCACAGCAACAGAAAAGAAAAACGGCGTCGGGGGAACTCTCGACGCCGCACGTTGATGCTACGACCAGGCGCCAAGCCGGCGCAGGTCAAGCTGAGAACAGACTGCCATCGAACTCCGCTTTCACCTTCTCGCGGAAGGCGGGAGGAGACACGAGAGCCACACCCATCTCATCGATCAGCGCTCGCATGTCCTGCTCGCGCTTGGTCCAGCCCTTGCCAAACTTGGAGTGTGCGTACACGCGCAAATGCTCGCGCGTTTCCTGCCCCTCCATGCCCAGCGCCACGATGAGACGTTCAAACTGCTCGGCGATAGAGCCGCCGACAGGCGGCTCGCTCTGCGCTCCTGGCTGACCACCCTCCTCGCCTGACGTTGGCGTGGCAGTGGCGGCCGGCTCGGTCGTGGGGTGCTCCAGCAGGGCAACCGTCTGCGTACCCACCTCGATCGCAGCACCAATATGGTCAGCGCCATCCAGCAGCGCGCCCAGGTCGATTTCGGCATCCAGCGTGGTGAGCCATTGTTTCTGGCGTACCGGCAAGCCGTTATCGTCGATGCGGGAAATCTCCACTTCCTGCTTGGAGAGCCAGAACCTGGTGCCGACCAGACGGCCGCCGCGCGCAATCGCCACAGTCTGCATGGCCGCATGGGCCTTCTGCAGGACGTAGATCGAATTGGTGGGCAACTCAATCAAGCCAAGGCCTCGAATGTCAAGGATCGCAAATAGGAAGCTGGCCGTGAGGTTGCAGTGTCGGTCCTGGTATTGCGGGCAGACCTGCGGGTCGCATACGCCATCGGGAATGGCGTCGTCCTGGCGCAGGATGATGGTGCGGCCGCCGAAGATGCGCTTTGCACGCCTGGCGCGGTCACTGCGCTCGACAGGTGCGTACGTCTTGCATTGACGAAGACCATCCGCCCCGTACTGCGACCAGAACACCTTTCCCGTGCCGTTGAATACCGCCAGCTCGTTGGGGATGTTGCGCAACCAGTCGTCGAACGCAAAGACGACCGGAAAGCGCCAGAGCTTGAGGCCGTCACCGCGATCCTCCCCGTATCGGGTCAGGATCTCTTCCGCGATGGCAGGATTCGTGAAATCACTGCCACGACACGTGAAGTACGGCGTATTGCGGGGGATGAGGGCGTAGCTCAGGCCGGTTTTTCGTTCGATCTCGGAACCGATGTCCTCGAACGAGAGCCCTTGGGCGAGAAGCGCGTCGTGAATCTGGACGGCTTGGGGATTCTCCCTGGCCTTCTTGGTGAGGACCTTGATGCCAGGGCGGATCTTTCCAATGACGGGCGGCCGCAGGGGCCGCTCCTCAATTATGCTGCGCGGGGTCGCGAAGCCTGGGTGGGTTGGGATTGCGTGCATGAAACGCTCCTGTTGTTCAGGTACTGAACGACTTTGGAACGAAGGGTCTCAGCACGGTCCCCAAGATGCAGGGCGGCGTCGGCCCCGCGTTGGGTCGTTACTTCGTTGAGATATGCCGCTCGCGCGGCGTCGGAAAGGCTGGCAACGTGCGCCGCCTCGCAAAAATTTTTCCAGCTGTACGGCTGGTCCTTGTACTTCGGTCGACGGGCGTGGATCAGTTCGGCGATCTGCGCCTTGATCTGGGATTGCAACGTCATTTCGAGTGCCATGGTCAGCTCCTCCGTGTGGGGTCTCTCACTTAAAAGCAAAAAAAGCCCGCTCCGGTAACCGGAAGCGGGCTTCTTGTGAGAAACCTGCTGCCACGCCCCTTTCGGGGGCGTGGCTCACAGGGAGCGTCGTGCCAATGCACTTCGCTCAGGGGGGAGAACGTAAAGTCGTTCTCGTGCAGCATGTTCACGCCGCACAACAACCCATTTAGGACTTTCGTCCACCGCAGGTTCACGGATCAGTCGACGACAACCGTCCTGCACCCGGAGGCGCTGGAGAGAGAGACCACACATTTCCGGGGCTCAGACGGTGTTCACAGGCATGACCTAGGGTCATACACACGGGAACGCGTATTACGGCTGATAGATGGGGAGTGTCTGGCTAAGCACTCATCACAAGGGGGGATTTCCACACCAGTTGCCAACTGGTCGGCGCATGCGCAAGGCACGACTTTTTTAAGGAGATGGACTCGCTAGGGAGTCAGTTCGATGCGTCGATGACGCGAGGAGTGATTGCAGTATGCACCAGACAATCCATTAGGAATCCCGGAAAGCTCGCCAAAATAGCGTGGCTTTTGTAAGCAGCCACCGTGTTCACGTGCCGGAAAATTTCGAGTGAGAGATGAGATACCACACATGAACCATGGTCGCTGCCCAACACCCCCAGGAACTTGAGGCGCCATTAGGCGCGCCACAGCCGAGTACATCCAACTCCGGACTCAAGCCGATCGCGCGGCTGGTCGGAGAAAACAGGATTAAGCGGATCGTCCCCGAGACGGCCGCCAGTGCTCAAGTCACCTATTCCTCTGTGTACGTTCGCGATTTCCTGCGCTCCGCGTACAACTTCTGCTCTTCCAAGTTCTCAGTCGCCAGGTCAGGCAAGACCCGAGCGCTCGACGAAAAATTCCGCGAAGCCGAGCTTTGGTTCGAAAAAGCCATCGCGTGGCACGCGAACAAAAGCCAAACCCCCATCCCCATCGAGACCGATACCGTTGAGGTCCAGGTCACACATCCGCTGTCTGGGCGCCTCATTCGCCTCCTGAACCAGCACGACAGGCTGTTCGCGCTCGCCATCTTCGCCCGCGTCGCCAACTCCATATCGGCGCTCGAATTCGAGGGCACGATGAAAGTGGCCGGCAGCAAGATCGCTTCAATCCACCAGAGCTGCATCCCCGACAACGACCGTTTCGCTGCTGACGGCGCACAAGACGGCGACACCCCTGCGGGATAGCCAACCACACCACCCAACGCACCCATCGGGATGGCAGCCGGCATGGCGCCATATCCGACCTAGCAGCCAACACGGCGCCCGAAACAGTGGCCGGTACGAAGGCCAGAGGGGATTGTCGTCCCGCGCGAAGGCATCGCGGACCGAATAAACGACCTCTCAGGCGCCCCCCTCACCCCAACCGCTGGAGAGAGCCATGGATATTCGCGAAATCTACCGATTGCACCAGCAGTACTCGCACTCCCCTGTCACGATCGACATGGGCACGGCGGAAGATCATGCGGCCGCACCGGCCCTTACCTACGCCGCCGGCGGCAAGCGCCGGTGGGACCAGCACAAGCCTGCCTTGAAGGTTACTGCGATCTGCTGCGCGTTCATCGTGCTGGCCACGATTGCTGGCCTGGGGCTTGGGGACCTGTACGCCAAGAAGGGCCGGGCGGGTTCGGCGGCAGCGGCCGGGCCCGAGCAAGTCACGCACGCAGTACAGACGCAAGCGCCGGCCGCCCCTGCCTCGGCGCCGGAACCTGCAGTCGCCGCAAACCAAGCCACGCCGGCAGCCATCGGAAGCTCGACGCCCTCAGCGCCGGTTGCAGCATCTGTCACGGCCGCGCCCACTGCACCGGTGGCTCAACCACAGCGAGCCGCCCTTTCCGCAGCCGAGGTGGCGCCCCGCGAGCGCGTTCCTGCGCCGGAGAAGGTCGAAACAGCCCCGGCTCAGCCCGCTGCTCGGCGTACCGAGCGCACCGCACCCGATCAAGCCCCTGTTACGCGGCCCGCGCCGGCACCCCAACCAACCGCCACGGCACCGCGCGCCGCTACACCACCGGCACGCACCACGGAAGCGAATCGTCCGTCCGGCGACGTGAAGATGTTCTGAGGAGCAAACCATGAAAGAGCAGATGGAAATCAGCATCATCAACGAGGGCATGGCGATTCACGGCAATGTCGACATGGACCATGGCGGCTCCATCCTGGGTCTCGTCAATGGCAACGTCGTCTCGTCAGGCGGCCTTCTCCACATCGGCCCGGCCGCCGTCATCAAGGGGTCGGTCACCGGGCAGTTCGTATTGATCCAGGGCGCAGTCGAAGGCGACGTCAATGCCCAGGTCTCTCTCAAGGTGGAAGGTGCGGTCAAAGGCGAGATCCGCTACGCCGGCACGATTCGGCTCGGCCCGCACGCCAACCTGGAGGGTCGCATCACGCGCATTCCGCGCCTTTCAGCGGCGGCGCCCGCGCCTCCTGTCGAAGATGCGCTCGAATCGAGTACCTGACGCTGGCCTCTCGCCACAGCATGGCGGCAATGCGAAATCGACACGACGCAAACACCATGAAAATCACCGACGGCGTGATGGATCGACACGAGATGCCGCGCTTCCAGCTCTTTGGCTGTCTGACCAGCCGCACCAACAAACCCAACTGACAGGTCGATCATGCACCTTGCATCCAGATACGCCGCCCTCATTCCGGTCGCCGCACTCTGCCTTGGCTTGGCCGCCTGCAGCGACAAGACAACCGATACAGCCAAGCAGATCAACCGGGAGATCGAGACAACCAAGACCATCTCCGACCCGGTTTCTGCTCTGGCCAAGCTCGATCCGCTGCAGGGTAGTGGTCGAGATGCCCTGACTGGTTGCGAAGTCGTCTGTGGCGATATTGTGCAAGCCATGGCCAACCTGGACGACGCACGCACGGCGCGGATCAAGCAAGCGATGGACCGGCTCACGCCGGCAAAGCTGGCGGAATACTTCGAGGGCGACTCGATGCTGCCCCTACGCGACGACATGGCGCCCCGCATTCTCGCGGCGGCCCAGGCTTCCACGGGTACCGCAGTCAATAGTCGGCTCCTGCGTGTTGCTGGCCAGATCGTGCGCGATGGAAAATACGTGATTCGTAGCTCCGACAAGGCGGCAGAGTTGTTCGCGCGCGCCTGGTTGGCGGGCGACCCGACCGCAGCGGCGAACAACGCGCAGCTCTACGATTCGTTGCATGACCTGAACAACGCCTACCTTTGGGCGTTACGCTGCCGAGCCGAGTGCCATCCTGATGACGGCTACCGCCCGGTCAACGCGGAATCGCTACGCAGCCGCCTATCCACGGCGGCGATCCGGCAGGCCGAACAGGCGGCACTCGACCCCACCGTGCTGTCTCTCGCTGGGCGCTAGGGGAACCACCATGCGCAAGATCTCGACCCTGACCGTTGCCCTCGTGCTTTTGAGCGCGGCACAGGTCGCAGACGCCGGCCGCGGTGGCGCTGGCGGTAGCTCGACAGCAAGTCGTAGTGCCGGAGGCATTTCGCGGTCTGCCGGCGCCAGCAAGCCCGGCACCTACCGACCAGCGACCAACAGCCTTGCGCAGACTAGCACGCCAGGCGCGCGGGCGCGCGGCACACGCCGCAGTCTGCTGGAAGGTGGCGCACAGCCCTCCGCTCATTTGGCGCAGGTTATCCGCGAGCGTGAAAGCAGCGGCCCGGGATGGCTTGGCACCGCGTTCCTGGTGGCGCTGCTCAGCCGCCACGATCTCTCCGACAGTGACCGCCACTGGCTGCAGGCCAAGATCGACGCGCTCGCCGACGACGAGGCTGATGACCAATCTGGTCTCGAACCCCCGCTCGTACCCACTGTCACGTTCCTGTATGCCGGCCTGCAGGGCAATTTCATGACCGGTCGCGGGTCTACGATCCGCGTGACTGCGCACGGGACGCCTGTGAATCCGATTCCGGTGAGTTGCACCATGCCCGAGGCACGCATCAGCACGGAAGGACCCGCTGCGGTGATCGTCTGGGAACCGCGCGCGCCAGCGGCCTATGTGCTCACATGCCAAGCGGGCGGGCAGCGCGATCGACGCCTGCTCAAGGCCGGGTAGCAACCTGGCGCCGGATGGACTCGTCCTACAAGACACACCGTACATCGCTCCGTGCATCGTTTTTTGCTCGGAAAACAGGGCCAGTCGGAATATCGTGTTGAACAAATCATTGGAGACGCCGTGGAACCCGTGAGCACCTTGATCGACTGGATTGATTGTCGTGAACGCAAGCCTTCCCCGCCTGAAACACCCTATAAGGAGTACCTGGTCTGGGTGGTGCAGTTGCTACCGAATGCCGCCGGCGGCATGTACTTGCTGCAATTCAGCCGTGAACGCAACGACTGGATGCCGCTACCGTATGGTCCTGCCGGTGCACCCATGGTCGTCACGCACTACAGTGAAGTTCTTGACGTATTGGGTTCCCCTGACCCCAAACCCTATGGCCCTCGAGGGCGTGAGTACCTTTGAGGCGGGCGCTGCCGCACTTGCTCTTCAGGATAGAAAAAGAAAAAGGGGGCACTTGGCCCCCTTGGTTTGCACCCCCACCATCGGGTGGGTTCTGACACACGCGTTTACCGCGTTCAGGATAAATCCACAGAAAGCCGCTTCGCGCATCAGCCCTTTCGCCATGCCTAGCGCAAATCAGGCCGCTGGTCCGGGCACCAGGATGAGCGTGTGCAACTCTTCAGCCGTGAACAGCCGGCTGATCGAGATCCAGGGCCGGCGCTCTGCGTCGCCATCACCATAGAAGGACACAAACGGTACGTGTCCATCCATGAGGCAGTGGAAGCGCCGCTTCGCGCTGCCGCCCTGCTCGATCTCGAAATCCGCGCCGTGCTGCAGTTCGAAGATCACTGATCCCTGTCGATACTGCACCGGCTGGCCATCGCGGCCACCGGCCGCGCCGATCAGTGCGGATTCGAACCAGTCGTCAAACCCGAGATCCGTACCACCCTCTTCTACAGCCTGTTTCCAGCGGCCAATCCACCCGAGGTCGGCCGCGCGAGGAAGAGACTCGATGTCGATCGGCTCTTCTTTGTCCATCATGATGTTGCTCCTCCGGGCACAGGACTAGATATGTCGAGTGCCACAAAAATTTTGATCGATTTCGGCACGCGGTCAAATTGGGCGGAACACCCACCAACCGATGCCGGAGCAAAGAAATGCCCCGGGATGGCCCGGGGCAATGGTCAGACGATGACCTCGATGCAATCGCCGAATGGCGGGGTATGGATTCTGCGCAACGGTGTGGTTGAGGCCCACAGCACCGGATACTCCGGCGGCACTTCGGGGAACGTGCCATACATGTCCGTCAGATAGGCGAGAAACGCCGGCCGAAAGCCCTGTTCCTCCACCCACTCGAACGGCGGTGCGAAGCAGGTACCGCCGCCGCCTTTCACAGGCGCCAGTTCAAGCGCATCACCGGGCTCGAACACCTGCACCTGCGTGACACGCGCGTCACAGTCGATGACGATCAGCCGCGATGGCTTCACTTCATCGAAAACGCGGTGGATCTCGGATGCGAACTGGCGTTGCGTTTCATCGAACACCGAGCCACTCGAATCGCGCACAAACACGGCGTCCCCCACCCGCCGGCTATGAAGCGCCGGCAAATAGAGACCAAGGTGCGTGAAGCGGCGGTTCGGTATCGACCAGCTGTAGTCGGCTTGGGCCGACTCGCTTGCAAAGCGCGCGAGGGCCGCACGCCAATCGACCGCCGGCGTAACCAGTTGGTCAACCACGGTCTGCAGATCCGCACCGAACTTGCCGCGCATCTTGGCCACCTGCGCAGCCTTCATCGCCGCGACTTTCCACTGCGTCTCCGTCGAGGCCTGGTCATTGCCGCGATCCTTGCGGATGTCGCCGGGCTCATACGTCGGGCTGCCGTCGGCGTTGCCACCTTCGGCAGCGCCCTGCCCTTGTGCCGCATCGGATGCGTTCGGGTCGCGCGATGGCAGCCCAGCGCCCGTACCGCGAGCGCCCTGGGCCTGAGGCTCTTGGGGAGCCTCAGGTGGCCGTTCCTGGCGGAGCACCGCATAAATCTCCTCTGCTGACTTGCCAGTGAAGCGTTCCTCCAGCAGTGCGCCTTTCGGGAGCTTCAAGTTGGCAGCGAGCACAACCGGATTGACCGCATAGTCACAGGCCGCGTTCCACAGCTTCTGATCGCGATTGCCACGCCGCCAGCAATGCCCGCTGGCGGGGTGCAGCACCTCATGAGCGAGACACCCACGCAGTTCAAGATCGTCCAAGGTGGCCACGAACTGCGCGTTGTAGCCAAGCGCCCGGCCGTCAACCCAGAACGTGTGGCACGTGGGGTCTTCGACAGGCTTCAGACGAAGCGCCAGCGCCCCGAAGAAAGGGTGGTTCAGCACCAGTTGACCACGCTGCTTGATGATCCGTTCGAGCATGGCCACACCTCACGAGGCAAGGAGGAAACTGAGCGCAGACGAATCGCCAAGTGCCGGTGCTGCCGGCGTGCTGAGCGCGCCGGTCATGTACACCGCCATCTGCGCCTCGATCTCCATCGCCTTCTCCGCCACCTTCTGGCGAAGATCGGCCGAATCCTTCAATTCGGCGCCCGTGTAGCAAGCCAGGTGATTGCGCGTCTCGTTCAGGATGTCCGTCAATGCCGGATCCTGTGTGAAGTTCAACGTCGGAAGCAGGTCACACAGTTCGCGCACCTTGTCGACAACGCCCAGCCGGACGTTGCGTCCCGCGTACAGACGGTTGGCGAAGTGCTGCACAGCGTCGTAGAGGCGGCCGACGATGTCTTCGTTGGCCGTCTTGACCGCGCTGAACACCCGCTCGTCCATATCCGCCTTGATGCCGTCCAGCACGTTGGCCGGCAAGTTGATGCCGAACTGGCTTGCGTCCGGAAACGGCAAGGGAGACAGGCGTATACCGAACTTGGTCGACAGCGCTTCGAGGGTCGGGTAGTCCGCCTCGGTATAGAGCCCGTTGAGAGCACCCTTGGCCTGCTCCTTCAACGCTGGGTATTCGGCGAGAAAGGCTGACGTGGCTTCACGGAACTCGTCTTGAAACTCGCGCAGCCGGTCAGCGACCTTTAGGTAAACAGCCGTGGGCAGCAAACGCACGCCAAGCTGGTCGTATTCGAGGGTGTGCGCATTGAAGAAGGCACGTGCTTGCGTGGCGATGCTGCACACGCTCTTGTAAGAAATGGCATCGTCGGTCAGGAGCTTCTTGTTGAAGCGCCCGATGTCTTTGGTGGCGTGGTTCTTTTCCACCTCTTCCGTGGCGCGGGTATCGAAGCGACGTGCGCGCCAAACGGAGATGCCAAGGGATGCGAGCATGACACGCTCGTGAACGTTGAGGATGTTCATGGAAATAGCCTCTTGAAATGAAAAGCGGCGAGCCAAAGCTCGCCGCATGGGATGTACTGCTTGAAAGGGAACCGGTTTACCGGCCGTCCATCGCGGCACCGATCCAGCCGGATTGCGCTGCAATGAAAGCCGGCACGGAAACGATAGACTCGTCACGGCGGATCGCGTCGCTGATCATCATCGTTGCGCAGTCACCGTCACCGCCCGCTTGCATGCGGTCGGCGTAGACGAGGACGCGATCGATGTTCGCGACCGTGGTTTGACTCGCAACTGCCGTCGCAATCCCGATGCGCGCCGAGGGCTCCTCCGGGATGGAGGCAGTGTCCGGCGCAAACAGAACGCTTGCCACAGAGGGGAGACTGCGAAAGGTCTCGCGAAACGCCTGGAACTCGGTCGCGGCACCAGCGCCGACAGCACCGGTGAACACGATTGCTTCCAAGCCAGCTGGCACCACGGGCATCTGCTTCCCAACCGCGCCCCAGCCTCGCGGCGACGGCAGGTTCTCGATATCACGCGTGCGCTCCTTCGCCACCAGCAGATCCGGCTTGAAGCGCAGGAACGCGATCAGTTCAGCGGGAAGCTGCGACTTCACAGCCCATGCCGCCCAGGCATCAACGTTTGGCACAAGCTCGACGATGGTCGCAAACCGCGACTTCACCGGATCGAGAATGCCAGACACGCCGGCGTTGTCGGTCCGGCGATTCGTCGCCGCCAAGAACGTCACATGCTCGGGAAGCTTGTGCTCGCCGATGCGGCGCGCGAGCAGCAGTTGCATCTTGGCGGCTTGAACCGCCTGAGACGCTTGACCGAGGTCGTCGAAGAACCAGACCAACGGCTCTTTCGCGTGTAACACCCTCTCCAGATCCCCGAACGGCAGGAACCTGGCGGATTGGCCATCCGCGCCGGGGAACGGCAGGCCCTTGGAGTCTGTCGGGTCCTCGACCACCGGATGCGAGATCAGCAGGTCGTAGCCGGCGCGCTCTGCAGCCGCGGCTGCGATGTCGGATTTCCCGACACCTGGCGCGCCAGTCACGAGCACGGGCAGGTGTGCCGGAATGTAGGCAGCCAACAGGGTCTCCAGTTGCGACGGGGAAACCTGATTGGTGAGGGGCGTAACTTGATCGGTAAGGGTATTGTCCATGGGGTATCACTTGACGAAAACCCACGGAATCCACGCCCACAGGGAGTAGACCCCTGTGGGATGGTTGAAGAAACGGCCGATGCTGCCGGCGTTGGATCGATGCGTCGGAGACGCGAGGAAAAACAGTGTTTGGGTTGGCTCAGGCCAGTCCGAACAGCGCTTTTCAGCAAGGAGAGGTTAGCAGGTTGCGCGGCGCGGCGCCACACGCGCAAGGGGGTAGAAACGGCCGCCCTGCCCCCGTGATGGAGGGGCAGGGACTGGCGCGTGAAAGAGATTGGCGTCAGGCGTACGCCGGCACACGCTCTGCCGGTGTACTCAAGCAAGCGCGTGCATAGTCCAGGGTGCCGTCCTTCACCTTCAGTGGCCTGCCCAGGTCGCGCTTCGGATCGACGAAGAGGTAGCTGACAGCATTGCCGCGCCGCGAAGGAACAATCTGCGAGAAGCCTTCCGCGATGCACAGGTCGACGTACTGCTTGCCGGTCATGACCTGCCCACCGCCGACGGAATAGCGTACCGACTCAGCAGTCTTCTTTGCCTGCTCCATGGCCTCAATGCGGCGCTTCTCCGCCTTGGCCTCGGCCGCATGCTGCTCCCACACGTCCTGCTCCTGCTGGGCGAACCCGCACATGCTGAAGATGGCGCGCCGGCGCGCTGCTCCCGTTACCGTCAGCAGGTTGACCCCGATGACTTCACGAATGGCGCGCTTGCTCGATTTGTTGTTGGGCTGGTCCAGAATCTCGAGCAGCCCAGCGACATTACGCTCCAACAACAGCGAGGCAATCATGTTGCCGTAGTGGTAGTTTCTGCAATTGCGTTGGCGCTCGGCCATCATCATCTGCAGCTCGAAACGGCGCTTCGAAAGGTTACCGTCCTCCCGCTCCTGCCGAAGCCGCGCCACCGTCTTCTCATACACGCTCTCGTTGACGCACTCCGTCACGCGCTTGGCCAACGGCGAAAGCGGCTCTGCGTCAGGCCCCTCTGCGAGCTGAAGTGTCGGCGCCGTGAGTGGGCCGAGGATCTTCGCGTCGTAGAACGCGTCGTCGATGTCGATATAGGAGCTACCGACCGGCAAGGCCCGAACGATGGCGAGCAGCTTCGACACGTTTTGCTCGGTCATCGCCATCTTCTCGCGTCTGAGCACATCACACAGGTCCCGCAGCGTCTCCGCCGGCAGCGCGCCGCGTAGCACTGGGAACTCAATGAGAGCGTTCAGCCATTCCAAGCCGTGAGGGATCGCCGTGCTCGTGTGACGGTAGAAGTTGAGGATGCAATCCTTGACGCGCTCGCCACGTTGTAGCGCGTAGGCGACGTGCCATTCATGCCCCTTGCACGCCCCTCCGCCCGGATAGGCGTGTGGCCCGCCTGTTCCGAAGCCAAACCGGCGAAGTAGCTCGTCCGTGATGAAGCGCTGCGGACTCTCGACTTGGAACTCCGAGAAAAGCGAGCCCTCCTTCAGGCGTTCAGGATCGATCAGGTATTCGCTCTCGTAGGCCAGCGCGCTTGCGGCAAGGACAGCTTCCCAGGATTCAAAGCTGACCTCGTAGGGCCGCAGCAGCTTGCCGTCCGGTTTCAGGATGATCCGCTCGACTTCGGTGATCACGTGCAAGAGGATCTCGTGCACCGTGCCGTCGGGACGCAGCCCGATTCGGCCGCGTGGCAGACCAACGACGGGGATTGGACCATTTTCGACGGTATGTACAGTGAACGAGTCCGCGGTGAATTTGCGCGGAATCGATTTGTCGGCGTTCAGGAGGGCCAAGACGCCGGCCATCGTTGTGCGGGTCTCGGTCTTCGTATGGTTGATGGTGATGATGTACATGAACGTTGCTCCAATAAGGACTGGGGCAACGCGCCCCACCGGGGCGATTGCCCCTGGTGGGATGGAAGGAATTGAAGGCCGCGCGTCAGTGCGACTTGCGGCGCCTCTTTGTCGCGGCAGCAGCGTCGACACGCATCGCGACGACTTGGCCGATCAGTTGCTCGTCGGCAATGCGCCAGATGGGGAACGTCGCATAGCCGCTGCGAATGACGCGCCCGGTATCAGCAAACGCGCCCGTGTGCAGCAGTGCTTGGCACATATCCTGCGGCACCAGCCCCGAAGAAAATGCAAACTCGTCGTCTGCGAGCGGAGCGTGCCGGATGTTGGTGGACAACGAGGCATAGCGCAGACCGTCGTCCGCCGCGTGCAGATGAACTGCGACGTGCATATCCGTGTAGAGCTGCACGGCGATCGTCACGCCCGCTGGGAATGATGCCAAGCCGGCACCGACGACTTGATGGCCCATGGAGAACTCCTTGTTGTACGCGGAGTGCCCCATCGGGGACGCACCCCGCGTGGGTTGTTGGATGAAATGGTGATGCGGCGGCGTCAATGACTGACGACCATCCTGCGACTTGAGGTGGAGATTTAATCGTCAGCCTGGTGCCAATTGCTCTCGCGCTCCTTTGCGACTGCAACAGCCTCTTCAAGCGTCGGCACGGCTTCACCGTAATGCACGTCGCAATCTCCGCCTTGGTACGAGACTTCCAGCCCCGGGAGGTAGCCTGCTGGCGACTGCGCAACGCTCGCGCGTGTTTCGCGCAGACCGTCAAAGTCCATTCGCCACCTGCCAAACCAAACGGTCGGTGGGTGACGCTCGGCGTATTCGTCATCTTCCTTTCCCTGCCGGCGGCCATCGCGAAAGTGCATCTCAAGCGAGCCGCCATCGGCTACAAAGACCGGAATGCGGTCGCTATCGATGGCCTGCATTCCTGCAAGTTCTGCCGCCCATTCGGCACGCTCCTGCAGCTCCCGGCTGCCGATCGGGTCAACCGACGACAAGACGCGCGAGAGCGACATGAGAACGCTTGCCCCGAGGGGGTCAAGCTTACAGTTGTATGCCAACGCCTGGCATTCGGGTGAACGGATTGAAATCATGGTTGAGCCTCCTTAAGAGGGCTTTTGCCGCTTCGGCCAAAGCCGAAACGGCAAAAAAAACGCACCCACGAATGGGTGCGTCATTTGGTGTGGCTGGCTGGGCCAGCGTCGAGCAATCGCTAGTCGTTGTTGAGCTGACGACCACGTCGGTCGGCCCACAGCAGATATGCCGCGATCAATGTCGTGACGACAGCGGCGAACATTCCGAGCGTCATGGTCAGTCTCCTTTGGACAAAACAGCGCCTACTACAAATAGTACAACAGTGACGGCGATCAACGTAGCGACATCGGACACGGCACCCAGCGTCCAAGCGCGACTGCCACTGAAATAGCTGGCAGCACCGATCAGCGCCGCGGCCGACAGCGTATGAGCGAAACGACCGTACTGCTGGCGCTGATCGCGCGTTGGCGCGAGAAGTGCGCTTCGCACCACGCTCCACAACGACTTGCGCGCCCGGCCCTTGCGGTTCAAGCGAAACGTCGCCGCTTCGACGTGCACGAGCGGCATTTCGTAGCCATCCTCGGCAGCAACGAGGACGTACGCCTCGCCTGCGGCCTTGGCCGACTCGATCTGCTGCACCAACCGGTTGGGCAACACGACAACATCGGTGTCAGCCTGGATGGCTGCCCTTCCAGATGTCTCGTCCCCGCTGGTCGAGCGCAGAATGACCTTGATGAGTTTGGACATGGCGGCCTCGCTTTAGCCACGGCGGCCGGCAACGAATCGCAGGTTGGCCAGAAGCTGGCTGTAACCTTCCGGCGATGCCAGCGACTCCAGGCAGACGGCGTTGTTGCGGCCGCCGCCAAGATCGTGACGGCCGGCGCAGGTGCGATAGCGGACCAACACCTTCGGGTCCGCCGGCGCGTGCGAGATTTCGAAGTACAGCGCGTCGGTGTGCAGCGCGAAGACGTCGACCAGGCGGCGACGCTGGCGACGCGTGCGGATCGAATATTCCCGTTGACGCAGCGCCAGGTCATTGGCGACGCGACGCAGAACGCGTGAAGCATCACGTTGCAGGATTGCGCCGGCGGCCGTGTTCGACGGGCAGCGGCTTCGGGTAAAGGATTGAGGAATCTTCATCGTTGGTGTCCTATGAAAGAGTGCGGTACACCAACCCCAGCGGGACGGTGTCCCGCGATGGGTATGGTCTGGGCATGCCAGACAAAGCTCGATGCGTCGGTGACGCGATCAAAAGCGCTTGCCCAACTGTTGGCAGTTGGGCAAGCCCTCTCGGGCTTGCTATGGGATGGAGCGCCGCGGACTAGCGCTGGAGCTGCGGCAGCGGAACACGCGCGGTGACGCGCAACAGCCCCTTGCGTTCGGGCAGAGGTTTCTCCGGGTGTGCGTCATCGAAGAACACCACCACTCGGTGATCCTGATCGACATACCCGAAGCGAAAGCCCGGGACGCAGCTGGAACCCGAGAGAGCGTCGCTCGCCTCGCCGGGATTTGGGTACTTCGAGGAAGTGCAGCGGATGAGATTTTGTTCGCTCATGATGGGTCGGCTAGACGGGCAGTACTGCCGCCTCGCGTTGCAAGAATTGTTGGCCCGCCTCCCGGATCAACTCCGTCGTGATGCCCTGCATGTAGCTGGGAATCAGGAACGGAACGATCGAGGGATGCGAACTGAATTCGAAGAAGAAGACGGTGGAACAGCGGCCACGCGTCAGGTGGCTGAAGACTTCCAGCGTCCGGTGATCCCGACGATAGACAGCCAGATCGTCTGTGGTTGGGGTGGCCATTGAGTGGAGGGGGAGCAGCGTTGGCAGCGCCAACAGGGCGGTGACCGCCTTGCGGCGGCCACCAAGAGGATCAGCGGGTCAGGCGAAAGCCCGCCGCGCTGGAGATCATGTACAGACGCTCCCGAGCCACAAACTGCTGCGTGGCATCCTGGGTAACGACCAACGTTCGCCCAGCATCCGTGCGAACGATGACTTCTACGCCCGGGCGCTTGTTCAGCACCTGGGAGACTTGCTGCGTGATCACACCGCCCACGGCGCCGGAGACTGCGCCGGCGACATAGCGGCCATTGCCGTTACCGATGGAACGGCCACCGAGGAATGCGCTGATGCCTGCCCCGATGAGACCGGGCATGCCGCTTGATGCGGACATGTAGCCATCGTCACCAGTGATCGTGACATTGCGAACGCGAACAACAGTGACCTGCTCGGCATCACCGCGGCGCATGACTTCCATGCCGCGGTAGACGTCGGGCGAGCTCTATTGAAGAGCGCATCCAGATGCTAGAACGCAGAAGGCGACGAGAGCAGCGGAGAAAAAGGACTTGAACATGATGGGCCTCGAAAAAAACGGGCCCATCACACCTACGGGCGTGAGGGCCCGTAAGGGGGGGAGAAGAGATACCAGCCAAAGACTGGTGTGAATCGATGCGCCTAAGACGCGGAAAGCAAGGGCATCGTAGCAGCTTGCTTTGGCGCCGGAAAGGGGCCGTCGACACGCATTTTGAAAAACTCGCAGCATCCCCGAAAAGGCACCGGCCGGCTACCCCCTTTCGGGTCCGACTGTTGCCTTCACAGCGGCAACGATCAGATCAGGCGTCCGAGGCTTTCCCTCTATCGCTCTTGATTCGGGTCCTGTCGAAGCCCTTTCAACGGCTCCATGCCGAAGGCATGGAGAAGCGATCCGTCCACGGCCAAAGCGAGTGGAGTGAGTCCGTACAGCACTGCGACACACGCGATGGCTGCGCACGCGGTCTCGACGTACCTGCCATCATCCAGCAGCGGCAGGATGGTCCGCATCCCGATAATCGCGAAGCCACCAGCCCCGCATATCGCGGCGCCGAGTGCGATCAGCTTGCAGAACAAGCGCACGAACCACTCGCCGAGCTGCATTTCAACGTGCTCACGCATTATCCGTTCTTCCGATCAACCTTCCGCCTTACCGTCTGCCACCATCCAGGCCATGGCAACCAGCAAAGCGATCAGCGTTGAAACCCACCAGTACGAACTAAACGAATAGCGATCAACCTGCATCCACAAAAGACTACCAACCGCATCAACTAACCCCGGCAGCGCATATTTTGCATTCATCGTCGTTGTCCTATTTCGTCAGCCCGCGCGGTGCCGGCGTCTTTCCTTCGCACTTATCACTGGTCCTGTAGGCCGCCACCTTGCGAATGTGCTTGCTCCCGCTGGGGCGATGCCCGGTCTGGTGAGGCAACGGCTCTGTCGGGAAAGGAAGCACTTCGCGGCAATGCTTGCAGCTATAGCCGTTGCCGTGTTCACACAGCGGCGAGAGTGGTTCGTCCCAGTGTGGCGGCCGGCGACTCGGCATGTTTCTTTCTACCGCCCAATGAGAAGGTCACGCAGATGCTGTTCCTGCTCTTGCCGGTCGAGCACGGACTGCGGAAAGTTCTCTTTCAGCCCCAGCCAGATCCGGCCAAGGTCGTCTGCGTAGGAATGGAGTCCTTCGGAACGAACCTGTTCAATGAACATCATCAGGTCCATCATCGACTTTCCAACCTTGGGGCCCTGCGCGACCAGCACCTTGCCTGCCTTCATCGCCTGCACCGCAGACGCCCAGTCCGCACACCCTGCCCGGCGCGCAAATGCATCGCACGGATGCACGATCTTGGCGCCTGGCCCGAACATCGCTTCAACCAAGTCGGTCGGCTTCGACAAATCCACTTTGAACGGTGCTGCGACAGGCTGGCTGGCCAGGTGCCCCAGCAGGTGCTGCGGATCGGTACTGTTGTTCGCAATTGACATGGTCTGTTTCCTTCTACCGGCGCAGCCGGCGTTTTTCCTATCCCGGTATGACGAACGATGCGACTGCCGCCGCAATGCACAGGGCGATCACGCCCAATGAAACCGATCGATTGAATGGTGCAATCACCCCCAGGCTGAAAGCCGACATGAAGAGCACTCCGATGAGTGCCAATCCGATTTGGCCAAGTAGTGTTGTTGGCATAGCCTGCGCCCTTGTTTTATTCACCCTTTCCTTCTACCTGCGTAGCCGACGCGCGAAGCGCACACACGCCGAAAGAAGTTCCTAGCCGGTCTACGTAGTCGCAAACTGTTGGCAGTGTTAGTTTGATTCGCCTTTCACAAGGCGCAGAAGGCGCGCTCGCTCGGTTTCGCGCGGCCCAATAGCAGCGGGCACGCCATATCCAACCGGCGCGGCCTTGGCCCACATGCCCATCAGCCGCTCCCGATCAGCGAGCATGATCGCCCCACGCTCTTTCACCGCATCACGAACGGCTGCGCGGTACACGGGTGAGCCCGCCGTATAGCCGTCCGCCAGGATGCGGTACGTCACGGCATCAACTTCGCGGCGTTGCTCTGCGGGATTCGAGATGACGCCAAATAGCACCAGCACCGCATTCAGTGCGATCGCCACGGCGGCGCATTGCACCATGAGGGCGAGAATCCGCCACCTGAGTGGCTTTTTGGGCTTGGGTTCGGGGTTCATTGTGTGCACCAGACATTCCGAATGGTCGTTCGTACGCTCTCACAACGCAGACGCGCGACTTCGCACGGCAAAGGCCGTGGGCGCACTGGTGGCACGCCCACGACCTCAACTCGACACGGCGCCGCCATCACCGGGAGCTTAAGCACGGCGAGGCTCATCTGCTCGCTTGCGAGGACCGCGCCAGACCTGGAAGACACCCACCGCCCCCAAGCCTGTGGCCACGACAAGAGCCGCAAACATCGACCGCTGCAGCACGCGAATGGTGCTCTCGGCACCGGCGATCGCTCGATAGACCTCCTCCGCGATCGGGCCCGGCGTGCTGGCAAGCAGCGTATTGAAGGGCACCAGCTCCAGTTCGTGCGTGGCCGAAACCAGTTGATCCGCCAACACGAGCGCAACGCTTGGAGCTGACATCAGGGCCGTCAGTAACAGTCGGCCCAATCCCCGCTTCGCGCGCTGACGCAGAAAAGGCGCCCCGGCACCACGCCAATGCTCCGTCCCGATGTTATGTCTCCCCGCGTTCATCGCGCTGGCTTAGGGGGCCGGGAGGGCTTCGGGCTTGACCGCTGACTCGCCATTCAAGGGCAGACCACTTCCCTTGTGCATGCCATCGCGAATCAGATTGGCCAGCAGCACTTCCACGAGAGTACCGCCACCACTACCGCTGCCGCCGGTTGCAACGACATCCGGCACCAGCTTCATCCCGGAGCCGGCAAGCGCCTCCGCGACCTGGACGACGGCGTAGTTGCCGCTCTCCATCGAGTCGATCTTCTGCTTGATGACGCTGGCCTCCGCGGTACCGATGGCCTCGACCTTCGCGGCCTCCGCTTCACCCACCAGCCTGACCACCTTGGCGTCCGCTTCCGCGTTGATCGTCTTAGCTTGCGCTTCACCCTCGGCCTGCTTCACCGCCGCCCGAGCGTTGAACTCCGAGATGGACACCTGACGCTCTGCGTCGACCACCTTCGCCTGGGTATTGGCCAGGGCCGTCGCTTGCTCCAGCTCCTGACGGACGGCTTGGGCTTGCTTCTGGGTTTCGAACGTGACTCTCTCCTGCTCGGCCTGCTTCCGGTCGGTCAGGGTCTGCATCAGCTGCTCGGGTGGCACGATGTCGCCGATCAGCGTGTCAACCGCGCCGACGTTGTACTCAGCCAGCGCGTCACCGATGGCCTTTCGGGCGTCGTCCTGACGCTTCGACCGCTCACGCAGGAAGTCGATGATGTCGGAGGCCTGGGCGCTGTTACGGAAGTAGTTGCCAATGGTCGGTTCAAGGACCTGCGTCACCAGCGCGGACATATCACCGAATCGGGCAATGACCTTCGGAGCATCGTTGCGCGGAATGTGGATGATCTGGCTGACATCGAGGTTGAACTTGAAGCCATCTGCCGAGCGTACCGTGATGGTCGACAGATTGGCGTCGAGCTTGTGGGCCTCCGATTTCCCTGCCGCCCAGTTCAGCACGACGTTTGCGGTCGGCACATTGCGGATCTTGTGGGTGTAGGGATTGATCGGATACTTGCCCGGATCGAGCGGCTCGGCCCATACTCCCTTCTCACCACGCGAGACGAGGTTGGCATGCTTGAAGGAATCGCCGGAAACGTCCCGTCCCTCGTTGCCGACATAGGCGATCACCACGCCGACGTGGGCAATCGGTACCTCGGTCATATCGACGACGTCAACGGTGGCGAAGCGCGGGTTGATGAAGTAGCGGCCGGCGAGGAGCACCTGTTCCTGCAAACCCTTGCAGCCCCCGTTCTGGATGAACGCCTGCGGATTCTGGAACATGTTGTGGTCAGGCACTTCCGGGCCAGCGATTTCGCCCCGCCCCAAGGGCTTGCCTTCGCGCGTAGTCACGATGCCGACTTTGTTGTCGGGAATGTCCACCACTTCGGCCACATTGACATCGAAGAGTACCGGGTTGATGCGATAGGAACCCGGGGCGATGATGCCACTCTGCGGCCCACGCTCACCACCGTTTTCCAGGAACGAAGCGCCATCCTGGTAGGAGTCACACACTACCTGCTTGGCGATTACGCGGCCCGCCGGCAACGGTGAGCCGTCACGGGCTTCCACGACGCCGATCTGGCTGGGCGGGATCGTGATGGTATCCGCGAGCGTGACCTTGAACAGCAGGGGATTGACCCGATACGTGCCCGGCGGAATTACATCGATCTGCGGGCCACGTTGGCCATCTCCCTCGAGGAACTGCCGCGCGTCCTGAAACATGTCGCAGTTGATGCGTTTCGCAAGAATGCGGCCGCTCGGCAGAGGATGGCCGTCACAGGCTTCGACGACCCCAACCTTCCCCACCGGGATCGTCACGAACTTCTTCAGCTCAACTGCGTACTGCCACGGCCAGAGCGCCCAATGGAGGCCCGGGGCGAGCGTGTCCGCCTGGTAACCAGCTTCGCCGGTCAGCGCCAAGATGCGCCCGTCGGGGAGACTGCGGTTTGAGCCGAAGAGAACGAATTTCTTCGTCACGACGCCAATGCTGTCATCGGGGACGATGATGACGCCAAACAGCCAGAGCACTTGGCGGTAGGCTGCTGCGATACTGATCACTGCGATTGCACCCACAATCTGCCAAATATGACCGAGGAGGTAATCCATAGAGAAATCCAGGTTCTTGTGTGTTCTGCACTGCCAGGAACATGTTCCTGGTCAGGAGTTGCAAACCCTTTGGGGGCAACGGCGTTGTGCGCGCAAACCTTGGCACCGCCGCAACACGATTATGTCTGTCGCGCAGAACAGAATGATCGACAAGAGCCCTGTTTTTTCTGCCGCCTTTCTTCGGATTCAATGGCTGGCATCGGGTATGGGCTTGGCCGGCCCACTATCCGAACACTGGCACTGCGAGCACTTCACCGAGGACGCGTCCGGCAGTAGCTGCTCCCCCCAGGCGGCAGGAAGAAGCTCGGTGCGTTCTCGCTCTTCGCCTCTTCGATCATCTCGCGTCCCCGCTTGCTCAAGATTTCGAACGTGTCAGGAGTAGCGCCCGAGACTGTCATCTGTCGAGATAGCCAGCGCTTCGAGCCCCATGGCAGCTGCAGCAGCATCCGAGGCTCTCTGATCCGGAGCGTCATCGCCCCAGTTCCCGGACGTCCCAGCGCCCGAGAATTGTCCATGTGAATCAGTCGGCATGCCATGATGATACGAGTTGAGCGCACTGAGTAGCAGCGTTCTCAGGCTGGTCGGAACATCTGTCGCCATGTACAGCCAGAGATCAAAATCATCGCTGTCGCTGGACAGCTTGTCGCTTCCGACGAACTGCTGTCTGGAAGGCATTGAACTGGTCTGCTGACGACGAGAATTCAATGCTGTCCTCTCGCGAGCAACATCGGCAATCTTCCTGATCTGTGCCTCTGCCTGGGCGGGCAACGGCACCTTCTTGGCTTTCACCTGCCCAAGCAGGGCGAGCAGATCCGCGCTCTGCTCGGCGGAAGCCGTGGACTGGGCAATGTGCGCATCCAGCTCCGCGTTGGTGCGCTCTATCTCGGCGTCAATGCGAGGCAACCCATGCCCGCACCGGGAATGAGTTCCCGGTGGGATGAAAGCCAAGATGCCCCGAAGAACGTGGCAAGGCCTGTTGGTAGCACCGTGTGGCGCGGAATCGATGCGCGAGAAGCGCGAGATAAGAAGGCAGGATATTCGATGCAAAGGAACACGCACCAGAGGCACGTTCTGCGCACTCCTAGGCAACCTCGCGCAGCGGCTGCAGCACAACATCCCGGTCGACTCTCAATGCCGCTCAGAAAGAAAAAAGGCCATCCTTCGGAGGATGGCCATGTTCAATCAAGCAGCAATTCGCGGCGGCTTCTGCGCCTTGCGCATACTCGGCACGTACCCGAATCGCGCCCATGCCTCCGGGTCTACCGGGAGCGGACTCGTGCGCCCCGCTTCGAGATTTACAAACACACCGCTGTACTGCAGCGTCCCGGTGCGGAACAATGTCCAAAGCAAATTGAAGGCTTGCACTGCAATCGCCTGGTTGATGACCAGCGACTGCTTGCGCAGCGCATCCTCCATCGAACAAGACGGCGCCGTGTCCTTTGCATCGCGCTTCGGATCAATCAGCTCAGGAAACAGGTCGCCGACGTGAGGTAGGCGATGTTCAGCCCGGCCGCGAACTTGGCCAAGGATGACTTGACCACGATCGGTCTCATTGCCGCAATCGAGATAGTAGCCGCCCGTGCCGCGTTGCATGGCCTTGAGGATGGCCTTTCGCGCCGCCCTCGTATCCACACATCCAACGACCAAATCACAGCAGAACCGATCATTGGCATTGATACGCTGCACTTCCGCCTGCCAGTTGGTGCCCATGAGCACATTCAACCGATTGACCAGAAGAGCAGCCTTGTGCCGACCGACATCCGCTGGATAGAAGCCCTGGCGGCCGACGTTGCTCTCACTGACCGTGTCATCGTCATAGACGACACAGTCGATACCACCGGGATGGCCAAGTTCGAGCATGGCGTGATGGAGCCGCGCCAGACTTGGGATAACCGCACTCCCCGTTCCGCCGGCGCCTACTACAGCAATGCGCCATGCCCGCTCTGTCATCGCGCGAGGGATGCTATGCGTCATTTTGGTCACACAACCTCCCGAATGCCGAACTTCTGCCTCCAGGCGGCCGGTATGTCGTGGACACGTTCGAAGATGCCCTTGACGCACAACCTTAACGCCATGGACGGGCGAATGCTTGCGCAGTTGCCCAGCACGAACGCAAATTTCACGTCGTGCCTGTCGTCCTGATTGTCGGTTCCCGAGAAGAAGGCTTCAAACGTGCCATGGGAATGGCAGTCCATGACCAAGTGCTCGTTTTCCTGCAGCACCGGCCGGTCGTAACGCAGATGTCCGGAGCCGTGATCCAAGATTGCGACAGGGACGAGCCGGAACTCGCACGAGACGCCATTCCAGACGATCCAAGCACCGGTTTCGTTCGGCATCGACGCACGCGCCATCTCGCCAAACTGGCCAACCAGTTCAGCTGGAAGTTGACCGCATGGCAACTCGGTCTCCTCATTGACAGTCCCGTAGGGGACGGCAGTTTCGACTTCGTAGCTTGCGATCTTGCGAACTACCCGCAGCCACGGGCGAACCACTTCGAGGAACACGCCGTTGGTTCCCACCAGCAGGCGTTCACCACTACCAGACAATGGTGTCAGGCTACCGAATTTCGGCACCATGATCGTCGGGAAAGACGCTTGCAGCGTCATGTCCATCGGATGCATTTCAACCTCCAACTTTGCCGGCGATGAGATCACCGAGCGATTTCTTCAACGGAATGAGCACTTCCTTCGGGTACTCGGCAAAGTTGCCATCGAGCATCTCCTTCCAGAAGGCGTACACACCTCTTTCGAACTTGACGCGTTGGGCGCCGCGGTTTGGATGCGTGAAGGCCGACGAGAAGAAGGCTTCTTCCCAACCGGCAATCGAAGCGACATCGATCTGCTTCGGAACCTGCGCAGAGCCGATGCAAATCCTTCCCACGTCCCACGTATTGAAGTACGGCGGCTCGTGCAGCATGGATTCCGGCGTCGGCCTGACGTCCTCCATCAAGGCAAACACGCTGAACCCGTCATTGGCCGCCTGGAACACCAAGCCCGGGTGCGGCACTACCGCACTGCGCGTACCCAATTCTTTGCATTGAAAGAACACCCGGCGAATCGCCGGCGGGCACCACCACGTTACGGCGCGCGTGCTCACGGACAGTACGTTCGGCGTCAGGAACTCGCCCTTCGGCAACGCTGACAAAGCAACCTGGGTCACAGCGTGAATGAGTGCTCGCCGATTGAGCGGAACACCCGGGCCGATTGCAGGCTTTCGAGTCCCCGCCTCGTGAGTGATGCGGTGTGCCGTCGAGTATGTGAACTGCCCCTCGGCCGGCCCATACAGCAAAATGGCCCCTTGCAGGGCCACGTCATGAGACCGACTGGCGGTCAAGATCTTGGCCATGGGGCCTCCTATCGTGAAATGATGGTCAGTAATTGGTCGAGAGCCTTTACGATCTCGAACATGCGCGACAGGTCCTCATACTGCTTGGGCACCTGTTGCGGGTCGCTCGCCAGCGGAATCAGCACCTGGTACATCGTCGCCTCTCCGCTATTGCTAATGCATTCGAAATGGTCATCCAGCAGTTCGCCGATCCACTCTTCGGAAAACACCGCAATGGAAGCGGCCGAATATGCAGGTTCGGCCCATTGCGAATGTTCGAAGAGCTTCGAGCCCTTGGCGCGCTGCAGTGCATCTTCCAGCTGCAGCATCGCGCGGCATACCCGCTGAATCCAGCGACTTGACGAACGCGCCAGCTCCAGCACCTCCGACCTCTTGAGAACGGACCGCCGAGGGCCTTTCCGGCCCTTGCGCTTGCCGCGCTCGGGGAACATTTCTTCCGGCGCCAGGACCGGACGAACATTGGAAGGCAGGTAGCGCTCGATGTCCTCACTGTCAGCCCCAAGGCGATCAGCAAGACTCTCCCTCGCGTTCTCGTCGGACACACCCTCATCCCAATCCCACCACCACCTGGCGAACATCTCCAGGAAGTAACTCGGTGTGCGCAAGAAGAGCGAGTTGCAGGACGCTTCGTTGATCAGCGCCATCACAGAGCACAAGAGCCCGGGGTGGGCGCGCTGCAGTGGGTGCATCCGTGCGCCAATCTCGAAGATCTGCTCATGAGGCAACTCGATCGCCAAGTACAACGGCGCCGAGAGGTCCGTCTCCCATCCAAACTGATCGACCTGATCGCGTGCTGCCGCCTGGTCGAGCAAAGCGAACCCAAACAGAAGCCGCTTGCACGTCGGTGTGCGTCGCCGCAGCCACGCGAACATCGCCTCTGCGAACATGTCACCAGCATTGCCGCTGGAGCGAGCGTCGCGCGGCGAGAGCGGACCAGCCTCGAAATGCGCCCGTATCAGACCGGTAAGGTCTCCCTCGTCGGTATGCCGAAGGCGTGCAATCGCTGGAACGCATTGTGAAATGGCCGGGAGTGTTAGAAAACCATCGGCAGCTCTATGTCCGGCAGGGGAATCGAATCGACATGCCGCCCCGCCGGTGAGGCTTTCACTGAAGCCTGATAAACCTTGGCAAGAATCGAACAACACGATTCCACCTCCTCATCATGTAGAAAAACCGCCCTATCGGGCGGTTTCTCAGTTCCATTGATGCTGACCGGATCGGCCAACGCATTCATCAGATCGCGCTTACGCATGGTTGCCCTTTGCGCCCGCGGCACGCACGAACTTGTACACAGCGTTTTCCCCCTTGTACTCCGGACCCTCCACGGCTGCCGTGGTGAGTTCGGGATACTGGGCGGTGTACATGTCGCGCACTTGGTCCGGAGTGAACTGCGTTCCCGGATCGGCAAGCGTCATGCCGTTGTAGGAAAACTCGCGCTTGACCGTGTTGATGGTGATAGCCATGGCTTCTCCTTAACCGAGCAGATCAGCGAGGGAGGTGCCAGACGATTTTTTGTCGCCTTGCGCATCTTTAGCTGACGAACTCGTGCTACCGGACGTCGTTTCAGTGACCTCAACATCGACCACACCATCGTCATCGTCGTCGTCCATGCCTTTCGACTTGGGCGCCGGCAACTTCGGATTGGCGCGATTGGATGTCGCGAGGGCCTTGGTCGCCTTGTTCGACTGAGCAGCGGTAGCCGCTTGAATCACCGCCTTCGTGGACTCGACCTGTTCGGCGAGACCCTGGCGGGCCTGCGTCACACCACCGATCGCATTGGCAAACTCAGCATCCAACTCCGCCGGCGTGGCCGTCAGAGCAATCGGCGCAACCAGGGCTGCGTCGTCCGGCTTGCTGACGGTCGGCGCGACGACCACGGTCATCTCGTCACCCTGCATTGAAAGGGTGATAACAACCTTGTCGCTCGCCTTCACGAGCGGCACCAGTTCTTGAAACATAGGGATTTCCTTGAAAATGAATGGGATGGGGAAGCGAGGCGTGGTCGGAACTTCAAGACCTTGGGCACCTTGCCCGTGTAGTCAAACCCGTCTACCTTGAGGAGGGCCTCAATGACTTCGAGCTTCGATTGGTTGAACAGCTTGGAAAAGCGATCGCCGAGCGCGTTGCGCATGCCCAGCTCGTCGGCGAGAGCCTTCAACTCCGATTTGGTCAGGAGTTCCAGAAAATCCTTGGATTTCTGAAGGTTCCAGTGCTTGGTCAGGTCGAGCGCGTGGTACTTGCAGAGCGACGTCAAGACAGGCACATCGATTCCTTCGATCGCGGCAAGCGCGAGCGAGATCGTCAGATTGAGCCGCTTGTCAGTAGCCAGGCCGGCCACAGAGATAAGGTTCTTCGAGAGATCGGTGGGAGAGCTGGTCTCGTCCGCGATCCGTTCAAAGAGCGTCCCCATCTTGTCGCTGGTGATGGTGCGTGCATGACCGGACAGCGAAAGTGCGAGGAGATAGTGGTTGGCCGTTGCTTCGTTGGCCGCCACCTCCCGGCGTAGCGCCTTGCGCCACACCCCTTGTCGGTAGGTCTTCACCTTGTCCGACTCGGCAATCGACGTGGCCGCGTGTTCGGCCTTTCCGCCCTTGTCCGCGCCCTCCTTGGCCGGCGCGGCTTTGGGGCCCTTAACAGTAGACGGCGCTTCAGCGCGCTCGGCCTTGATCCTCGCTGCAACCTTCTTGGCATTGCAGGACGGATCAAAACACTGACCACGGAAGACCTTGCCCAGGCTGTCCGGCAGACCACTCACCGCGGCGCCGAAATTCTGGCAGCCGTGACATGCTTTCGCCTGTTCGGCACCGACTCCCGTCGGTCCCTCCACCTGCAATTGCACGCGCGTGTGGTTGTCGCCAGCGCGGACGATACGGATAACCGGGTATTCGTCCTTCAGGCCGTACGAGATACCTTCCAGCTGCGTCTCGGTCTTGCCCTTGTAGCAGGTCGGGTTGGTACAGCTACCGGAGGAAATCGCCTCGGAAAACATCACCGACTGCAATTCCGAGTTGTGCGCGCATGTCGCACACTCGCTCTTGTCGAAGATCGCGTCCTTCAGGTTGCAGGCAGCTTGTTCGATGGCCTTCTTGAGGTCCGCCACCGTCTTTTTCTCTTGCAGAATGATCGGCAAGAACAGGTCCTGCTTTTCCTTCGTCAGGGTCGCAAGCAGCTCGGCATGCCCAAGCTGGATGGAACGCGTGTTCAGCGCGTCCAGCACCGCAGGACTGCAGTTCATTAGCGCCAGCCGGCGGTCGAGGGTCGATCGCGGCCAGCCGAGTTGGCGGGCAGCTTCATCGCGGTCACCTTTCAGGTCCCCAACGATGTCCGCGGCCGCAACGGCTTCTTCAGACGGCGCCATGTCGGCGCGCTGAACGTTCTCGATGAGCGCCAGCCGGCGCGCTTCCCCTTCCGTCATCTCACGGATGACAACGGGCATGTCGTAATCGTCACCGCAGGCAGCTTTCGCCCCACGGTACCGGCGCTCGCCAGCGACCAGTTCGTAGGTGCCGTCCTCAAGAGGGCGCACCAGTACAGGTTGAATTACGCCATCCTCACGGATGGACTCCGTGATCTCCGCCATTTTCGCGGGATCGAAGTACTTCCGGGGGTTCTTGCCCGGCCGGATTTGGCCGAGTTTGACGGTGACGCTCTGTTGGTTTTCTTGCATTTGTGGGTTCTCCAGGGATGGAAAAGGGGAACCCGTTGCCGCACCGGGAACAGGTTCCCGATGGGATGGAAAATGAAAGCGAGGGCCACCGAACCGCTGGCCCTCGGACAACCGCGAGACGCTGCGCGTCCTGCGATCAGGAGATCGATGCGTCAAAGACGCGGAGTGAGCTTTGAGAATACCGGAAACACGTCTGCGGTGCCAGACAGCGGATCCCCCTCCGCAGATGGGGACCCGCTCTTGCGCGAGGCCGGCCAGTGGCCAACCTAGAACAACGACAATTGCTCACGTTGCCGGGCAATTTCAGCGTGCTGTTGCGGCACCGCTTCAATGATGGCCGGCGCTTGCGGCGGTTCAATCGCCTCCAGAATCGACAGGACCGTACCCATTTCTGCGGGCACGAAATTGCGTTCGGAATCAACGGGCGGGGAGGTTTCCTGGCTACGCTCACGCGCAGCCAGTTTCCGGTTCCACCCGCCAAGCACGTGCGCTGGTGTGTACCAAACCTCGCGCTCCTCAAGCATCAATGAGTTGCCAAGGATGACAACCGCAGGGATATGGAGCAAGGCCAGCTGCACATACGTCATGTGTACGCACCGTGGATCGATATCGATGCACGTTGCATGCATGGCCGTCTGGTAGTTGTGGCCCGCCTGATGCATAGCCTCCGCCATTGCGATCACCATGCCACCAGCGCCGCAGGTTGGCTCCATCACGGTGATGAAGCCATGTTCCGCGACGTCCGGATCATGGTCATTGACCTGCATCGCAGCCATCATGCTGGATACCGAATAGGGCGTGAAAAACTGCCCCGCCCTATCGTTGCCCAGCTCAAGCAGCATGTAGGTGTGACCAAGCACATCGCCAAAGCCACCGGCGACTCTGACCGGCGCCGGCGACCCGGGAAGGACATCAGTCATCCGGCGCTCGTAAGTGAGCACGAGGTGGCCAAGCATCTTCGGGAACTGGTCCACTTCTTCTTTGGTGTACTTCTTGACGATCTCCATGTACCGAGCCTCTCGGCCGTCTCGCTGAGCGAGATCGACCGCATTGCTGAGGCTCAGTGCGGACATCTCAACGAAGTCGGAGAACACATCGCTTGCGCGGTGACGGTACCCGAAGGCCTTGATCAAATCGACCAAGGCCTTTTGGTGTTCGTCGGCGGTCTCCAGGTGCCGGCGTTGTGCTGCCCTGCTCATTGCAGAGCCCCAACTCGCACATTGAAGCGCTGGTTCAGCGATGCGCAAAAGGCATCCATGTCGGGGACCGCGCCAATAGCCAGAGCGGCTTTGATGTCGGCTTCAGCGACCCGGAGTTCCGATTCCACATCGATAGTCGATGCCACACTAGTCGAAGCATTGCTGCGCACAGTCTCCACAACAGCACGTGCAATTCGCACACAGAACAGCTCGAACTCGTGTGTTACCTCAGCTTCTTTCCTGATCCGCGTTGCACGCAACGATGGATCGAGGATTGGCAAGGCCTCCTGTTCGAAACGAGCCACCACCAGGTAGCTTTCGAAGGCTTTGAGCTGTGCTTCTTTGAAACGCTGAATAACGGCGTTGAACATGGAACGTCTCCAGAAAATGGACGAGAGACGTCCCTGCTGGGACGGCTCCCAGCGGGGAAGAAGATGGAACGACCTGACCGACCAGCGCTAACGAATCGGCGTGCGTAGGCACACCGCGACGTAGCGAAGTTCGCTCAGGTGTTCAAGGGAAAGACCGGCCGCAGAATGCGAACGATAGGCCGACACGTGCAGTGTCGGAGATGAAACCGGACCCTACAGCTGTGGGGGAAACAAGATGTAGGCCGCCCAGATGGCGGTCAAAATCGATGCGTCGTAGACGCGGCAAACCGTTTCAGAATATCGCAGTTGCTCTGCATTTTCCAGCAGCTGCGCGCACGCGCGCCCAGCCCGCTACCACCTTCCTGGCATCGGCCGCGTCATTGCAGCGCTCCGCAAGCGATTGACGACGGCCCAGCGATAGTGGTCCTTCTCCTCTGGTTCTTGCATCCCTGAGAAGTCTGGCATCAACCCCGCCAGCAGGCCCGGTGCGTCCTCACGAAGCACGCCGTCAGCGATGAGCTTGTTGCGTAGTAGCTTGGAGACGCTCCAGCCAATCTCCTTGAACGCCACATAGTCCCAACGAGCTGGAATGAGGTCCTCGCTGAACCACGCTTCGCCGCCGTGCCCAACAACCCCCACCACAGTGTGGTGTATGCCTTGCGAATCCGAATGCACGCGCGCCTCGAACCGCAGCACATGCGGCTCCGGGAACCAGAAGACGCGATCCAGCATGCGCGCGAAGGCCTGCGCCTCAATGCTGGCCAGTGCCTGGTCTTCAGCCTCCCCAAACTGGGAGCAGGGTTCGGCCTTTGGGCGGCCGCCTATTTCAACTTCTCGCATGTCGTGTGCTGTGGTGTGGGAATGCGGCGAAAGCCCACGCGAATATCGAGCTTTTGCTTGATTCGATCGTCGTTGCCCGCCCCAAAATCGTACCGGCCAGTTCGCTCAACCGGCGCCATTGACTTCGCAGCCATGCCGGTAACTTGGAACCATATCCCGATGGTTTTCCGACATGCGCTTCACACGTTATCTCCGTTACTACCCGATCGATTTTACCTCGCGCCGCGAGGCCGCTTTCGCTCGCAAGCAGGCCCGCGAGCGTGCGCGCTATCCCCTGTTTCCCGAGCACATAGCCGAGTCACAACGCACCGTCGCTGACGAAATCGCCCTGCGCCAGCGTCGTTCCGACAGTCTGGAGCTGCGTATGCGCGCGCTCCAGGCCAAACACTGGCGCAAAGGTCGCAGCATGTACTTCGCCCAACCGGCGGCCGTTCGTGCCCACATCCAGGAAGCGTGGCGAGCATGGCGTGGCCCCACCACTCCCAACAACTTCATCTATGTAGTTGAGCAGCAAACCGGCGAGGGCGAGCGCCGCCGTGCGGCGATCCGGGAGAGGGATGCGGCGTTTCGCGCGTCTCTCGTTGACACACAACTGACCCTCGCCTGACATGCAGCCTACCGAAGAGCAAACCGCTGTCGTTGATGCGTCCTTGGATGGCGAACCGTTGAAGGTTGACGCTCGTGCGGGCGCCGGCAAGACCTCCACCCTAGGCCTCGTCTCGACCGCCAAAGGGCGGGCTCGTGGTGTCTATTTGGCCTTCAATCGCCTCATTGCGGAGGAGGCCAAGCGCAAGTTCCCTTTGTCCGTGCGGTGCGGAACGGTCAACTCCCAGGCATACAGATCCGTATCGGCCGACATCACCCGGAAGCTCCGTAATCCGTTGGAGCCCAACTACCTCCTCGCAGAGCGATTCGGCCTACAGCCTATCAAGGTCCCGACAACGATCGGGAAGAACCTTGAACTGACCTCCGCCAAGCTTGGCCGGATGGTGCGAGACGGCTTGGCCAGGTTCTGTGGCTCTGCCAAGCCGACGCCGCTCGATTGGCACATCCCGGTCGATCCGCTGATCACCGAGCAAGCGGCTGAAGCGCTACGCCATGCGCTGCTGCCTTCGGTCGTCAAGCTCTGGGAGGAATCACAAAACCCCCAATCCCCGGGCGCTATCTCCCACGACGTGTACGTCAAGCTGTGGCAGTTGAGCCGGCCGACCATCCCTGCCGACTACATCCTATTCGATGAGTCGCAAGACGCAAACGGCCTGATGCTTTCGGTGCTTCGACGCCAATCGGCCCAGGTGATCTATGTCGGCGACCCGTACCAACAGATCTACGAGTGGCGCGGTGCCGTCAACGCGATGGACCACATCAAGGCGCAGAAGCGTGCGCTGACGCTGTCCTTCCGCTTTGGCGAGCCGATCGCTGCGCTGGCGACCCGCATCCTGCGCACGATGGACGAGGAAGTGCCCGTCAGGGGCCAGGCCAGCATTGCATCGCGTATCCACAAGGACATCTCGCCGAGCGAGCTGAAGGTCAACGCCGTGCTTTGCCGCAAGAATGCAACGGTGCTGTCCTATGTCGCCGATGGTCTCCAACGCGGCGAAAAGGTCGCGATCCGCGCCAATATCCGCGACATCATGGCCTTCCTGGACGGCGCCGAACGGCTGATGTGCGGCCAGCGGACCGACTATCCGACCGCGCTATCCCTGTTCGCCAACTGGTCGGAGGTGCAGGACTACGCCGACTCGTTTGCCGGGCGAGACCTGAAGCCGTTCGTCAAGCTGATCGACGATGAAGGCATCCCCTACGTCCGCCAGCTGCTTAGCACTGTCAGCCCAGAGTCCGAAGCCGATTACGTGGTCTCGACCATCCATCAGGTCAAGGGCCTTGAGTACGACTCGGTCCGCATTGCCGGCGACTTCAGGTTCAAGACGGACGACGACGGCAAGTACACGATGGACACGGAAGAGAAGCGCCTCCTCTATGTCGCACTCACGCGCGCCAAGCGCAACCTGGACATCACTGCCATCCAAGTTGACATGCACAGAATGTTCCGGGATGCCGGGGTGTAAAGGGGCACACCATGATCAAGATCCGGATCGGCCCGTCCGACTTCGACCTTGCTGAGGTGCTGGAGAACCCGGGCCGCTACACAACCCAGCTCGAGCGCGCCAAGCGAATTCAAGGGTTCGCCGAGTGCGGCTGCACAGAGCATGCCCCTCGGCCGAAGCTCGTCATCCGGCGCCTCCGGTCGGCGTTCATCCTGGCGCGCTGGCCAGATGCCAACTACAAGCATCGTCAGGGGTGCCCGTTTCAGGAACGCAAAGGCCACGCCACGGCGACGGCAAGAACCAAGGGCCCATTCCAAACCCGGAACGGCAAGCACCTCATTCAGCTTGATCTGTCCTTGGAGGTTACACAGCCCGGCACCGGCCAGCCTGGCCCGCGATCACCCCAGGCCTCCAGTGCGCCGCGAGCGCATCGCCGATCGGCACCTCTCCTCGCATTTCTCGAATACGCCTGGGAGGCGGCTGGATTGCACGCGTGGGCCGATCAGGGATACCGCGGTTGGAATGCATGCTGGTCCATGCTCAGTGCCGAGTTCGCCGACGCGAAAATCAACGGCCGCCCGGCAGCCGATGTGCTGCACATCATGCGCAGGTGGGACCCGGAACATAAGGCCGAGATCCTTGCCGAGTTCGATGCATTCGTCGCGCGGCTGACCACTGCTGGCACCACGACGCACCGGGGGCTGATCATCGGCGAGGTCGGCGAGTTCAAACCGAGCGCTCACGGCGGCATGCTGGTGCTGCGCCAAAGCCACCAGCGGTATTTCATGTCCAATGCGCTGTTTCAGAAGGTCTCACGCTCCTACGCGACTGCGCTGGCCGGTCTCGGCCGCAAGGATTTGCGGAGCGTGGCGGTCCTGGCCGTCGAGAAGACCGCCAATGGCTACTTGCACGTCGCCGACATGGCAGCCATGTTGACCAACTCGTCCTTCCTGCCATGCGACTCGTCGCACGAGGCAGTCATGGCCGACCACCTGATTCGCCTGCAGCGCAGGTTCGAGAAGCCACTGCGCCATGTGGGCGCCGCCGCAGTCCACCCGGACTTCGAGTTAAAGGATGTCGACCAGCGCACCGTTATCGAAGTGCTCGGCATGACCGGCAACCGCGAGTACGACCGGCGGATGCAGGAAAAGCGCGAGTACTACGCGACCAACGGTATCCGGTTGGTCGAATGGAACCCGAACAAACACCCCGTAGCGGACACCCGCCTCCCGCCGACACATCGAGACCGGTGATGAAGACTCCACTGAACCGCTCTGCCGATGGCGCACGCATGCAACCAGGCGCCCCGCTCAGCTCACTCAAGTCGCCGGCGATGACCGGTAACATCGTCAACAAGGAACCCCCCATGCAAGACACGCAATGCTTGGCAATTCGTGATTGGCTGTTTGACCAGCATGACAGGGTGACCGGCACCGCACGCCTGTTCCGTTACGTGGCCGTTGTTCCGAACGACAGCGATGTCAAAAGCGCGACGGTCCACTATGCATTGGCGCGCCCGGTTCCGATTACCGGCACGTTCGCTGCCGAGCCCGACGACATCGTGCGCGAGCTGCTGGCCCAATCGCCTTTCCGGTCCGCCGAATTGCACCTTGCAGAGCACGACGTGCTCAAGGACAGCTGGCCGGTCAAGTGGGGCCTGACTGCCAAGGACAGCCTCTCGAACTGGCCGGTGCTGGTGCTGAGCGAGCGGGACGACAAGAGCGTGTACGGGGTCGTCATGCGCTCGCCCAACCTCGAAAGCAATGCTCTTCGTTTTGCGTCGCTCTATTGCGACCCGGAAGAGGTAGGGCTGATCCTGGATCTCTTGATGCTCATGCAGCCCGACGATGCGTTCCTGGGCTGGTTCAAGGAGTCAGAGATTGCGGCAAGCGACCTCGAACAGGCGCTCGCGGCCACTCCGCAAACGGATGCAGGCCAAAAATTCGTTTTGCTGTATCGCACGGACGAATGGCTGTCCGGCATCTGGAATGCAGATCGGCCCATCGTCGAGCGCATCAACCTGACGAGCCTGGCTGATTTCCACGGCATTCCGGTCTCACTGGCCAAGAAGCGCCGGCGCGCTGACCTCGAGCAGGCCTGCGACAACCAGACGGTCACGGGTGACTATGACGCACTGGTGAAGGCACTCACAGCCGCCGGCGGCGAGATGCCCAGTCGTGGCAGCGACTACGAGGCTGACCCGGCCGTGCGCGTTCTATGCGATTGGTGGAACGGCGCGGCACCCGACGGCATGCGCCACGCCGGCGCGCTTCGCATCTACGTCTGGTCCGACGAGCGGCGCGTTTTCCTCCCAGGCGATCCCGAGGAGCCGGGCCTGCCGGCCGATGTGCTGGCGACTCAACCCACCTATGCACTGTTTCAGGAGCCCGGCAAACCCACCGTGGCAGTCGTCTTTTTGCGTGGGCGCGAGCACAACGTGGCGCTGCCCAACGGGTCGACCCAGATCCAGTTTGCCAACGGCAATCCCTGCTACGTAATTGCGCTTCCGATATCCGTGGCCAATGAGGCCTTCTACTCGGCTCAGGGGTTGCGCGCGGTGCGCCGCTTCATGGTGACACGCGTGCCAGCGCTGGCCGCCGGCGACCTGCAGGTGGCCTGAACGACTGACTCCCGGGCGTACACGACATCGGAGGATGGAATGGCAGAGCAATTGATCGACGCAGCGCAAAGCACGCTGGCCAAGGCGCTGTCGGCACTGAGCCGTCGTGCCGACCGGGTGCACTCACAGCTCTGTGCTGCGCAGCGTATTCGCACGGCCTATCTCGCCGCGCAGGTCGGCATATTGGTGCCGGCCGTCTCTCGGTCGGTTGTTCGTTCGCTTCAGGTCAGGCTCCCCGCATTCATGACCTCCGACGTCATCGCGGAATTCCACCGCGGGCGCAAATTCCTTGCGGTGTTTCCCCGCAAGCAAACCCGTGAGTCGCTGTCGATCCTCCAATACGCGCTTACGGCGTATCTCAGTCAGATCCGCTACCAGGAATTGAAGGAATTCGACGCTGAAATTGCCCACCTGCGGGCCTACCTCACTGACTTGGAACGCGCACGTGAGCAAGCGTCAGACCTTCTGCGGGTGCTCCAGGTGGTGCAGGATCGCGCCGCACCGGTTCCCTCCGAAGCGCAGCCGCTACTGGCTCGGATGGCTGGCGCTGGGGATCGACATTGCCGGCGCTCGAACGCCGGCACCGACGGTCGGCGCCGCGCGGCCAGTGCATTGGATGATCAAGACACGAACCTATGCGCGTTCGTGTTGGCAGAACTTCCCTCTCGTTTGGGGGAGCTTCTGACGCGCGACAAATCGGCGGCCTTCGACGCGTCGACCGAACGCCCTCGCGCTGGGCCGACCACTGGCTCGCCACGTTTGCCTGTTCCGGCACTCGACACGCTTGACGCGCAACTCGCGACGGCATGACCACCGAGCGGCTGGTGCCATCCCTTGACTTTGTACTGGGCTGGCTACGCTGATCTGAATCCATTGCCACCCGAGGCCAGCCGCCTCGCACACAATTGACGATGAACACCTCCGCATCCTCCAGCCCTGCAGTCGCATGCGGTCCCGATGGCCGCGCCCGCGCGAACGCCACGCTCACCATGGCGAAATGGATTCTGCTCAGCAGAGACCGCACCCTCGATCATGCTTGCGTCGAATGCGTGCCAGATGGCGCACTCGTTGTGCCAGGCTTTCGTTGCGGCTACCACTCCGCGCTGAATGCGGTGACCGCCGTAGATGATGCTGACCGACAGGAACCAGCGTACGCGCCGGTGCAAGCGGTGGTCGACCAGTTTGTGTCCGGATACCAGCTACACGGCACGCTGGGGTCCCATGTCCCGACTCCACGGGAACGCGGGCTGATTGCCAACGCAATCGCTGGCCTGCTCGCCGACACGGTCTTCCTTCGAGAGTTCGACAAATGGCGGCGTGCCGACGCCCCGCAAGCCAGCATGCCACCCGCGGCAGCAGTTCCCGCGGACTGTGCCGGTGCCGGTGAACCCTCCACCCTTCGCAACATGTTGGCCGCCATCAGGGTCGTCGGCCAGATTGACGGCCACGATGTGATACGTCGCCTGTCCATGCTGGACCTTGTGGACCGCGAGAGGCGCGCAGCCGAGGAAGAGGCGCCAGCTGGCGCCATCGCCTTGTCCGATGCGCATGCGAAAGGCGTCATGGACGCGCTGCGCGGCGTTCACGAGCTGTTTGTCCATGAGGACGGTTGCGGTGCCTTGCCTCCTGACAGCCCATTTCAGAATGGGGACCAGCCGTTCGGCCGGACCTCAAGAAAACCACAGCGAACAAGCGCAATGCTGAGCGAAAAACATCACAACCCGCATAGGAGCGGCACGGAAGCCTATCTTGCAACCGAGCACCACAACGAAGGCTGGAACGGAGCATTGGCCGCCGTCCGCAAAGTCCTGGGCAGTAGTCTGGCGGCGGCGATCCACTACCCGGGCTGCTGGGACACAGCGGCATATCCGACGATCGAAAGCGCACTGGCCGAGATGGGCGAGGAGTTTCAGTGCACGAACGATGATTGCCCCCACCACTCCGACCTACAGCAGGGCGAGCCGAGGGCGTTCGACGTGGCTGTGAGCGGATACAAAGTATTGCTGGTACGCACGCGCAGTGAAGCAGACGACACCGCGAAGCATTTCCGAGGCCGTGGCTGTGAAGTCGAGGTGTACCCCTTGTACGGTGGCCAGCGGTTCCATACCTTGAAGGCCACCGACTTCTACGAGCTTGATCCGGACCGCAACGGCGAGCCCGGTACCGAGCCGGCACGCAACGTCACGCACCTAATGCCGGAGCCGTGGCCACCGGCGTTGAGTGGCGCCCCTGTCGTTCCGGCGACGCTGGAGGTTGACAATGCCGCGCTGGCTGCCGAGATCGACTGGTGTCTCGACGAAGGCCATTGCGGACCCCGCACCCGCGCTGTGCTGCAGCGAATCCGCGATCATCAAACTGCGGGCATTACACCGGCGCGGCGCCCCATGCTGCTCATCACCCTCCGCCAGGCCGAGAGCCTGCAGCAGTTCTTCGGTGGTCACGACGCAGAGGTCGCCGTTGTGCCCTACAAGGACGGACTGCTCGCCTGGGACGTCGAGTGCCCCGGCGAGGGCTCTCAGTGGCTGGGGCCAACGGCGGTGGATGACGAGCTGGCCGACAAGGGCCGGCCGGACACGTCACGGCCCGCGATCTGGAAAACGACGCATCCCGCTGTGTGCGTGCCCATCACCGACAGCAAGGCGATCGCCGACGACTGGAAGGAGCATGGCTACGACGTGGTCGAGTTCTACCCAGGACCCCAGGAGCTGCGATTGTGCGCTGACGGAGTCGGCACGGCCAACGCTGACGCCGATGGCCACACAGTTTTGCGCGATACGCCCGGTGCTGCGTCGATTGACGCAGACGAGGGCCCACGCTGATGTGGGGGTTCCATATACACCTGGACATCGAGGGCTTCGTGCGGAGCAGCACGTACCCGGACGACTACATTGGCCTCTTCCGTGATGCCACCGGGCGCTCGCTCACGCCAGCCGAGGCGCGCACCAAGCTGACGATCGACAAGGCAAGGGGCCACAAGGTACTCCCGATGAGCAAGGAATGCGGCGCCGCGCTGTGCCCACACGCAACCGATGGTTGCTCCGGCTTCGACTATTCGGGCGGTGGGTGTCCAGGCTACCAACGAGGCAATGGCAAGGCCGCTCCACACAGCACAGCAACGACGACGGAGGTCAACGATGCAGCAGACGAATGAGAACGCTTCCCCGGCAACAACTCAACACGAAGCCATGACGCTGCTTGCCGACCTCGTTCTTTCAGTGCAATGGTGGGCGGGCCAGGAAGACGGCATTCCGGATACCGTCCGCCCCGCCTTTGACCGGGCTCAGAAGGCTCTTGGCTGGCCACAAGGGGAATCGACCACCACGCCGGCGGCAACGGCAATGCCCGAGGCGCCATGTGCGAGTTGCCACGGCTTCGGTAGCGAGCTGACGGTGTACAAAGGCAAGGTTCCCTGCCGGGCATGCCAGAAATCCAACAATGCCGCGCCATGGCTACCTCCCGGCTGGGAAATCAGTGTGGCCGATGACGACGGCTCCACCTGGGTGACACTGCGCCGCTGCACTTCGGATCGCAAGGTGCTCGCCCAGTCGGTCTACGCGCACAAGCGGGGATCTCTGGATTCGCATGTTTGGCATGCACTGCGCCATTCTCTCGACATCACGCGCCCTCAGATCGCAGAGCTCGACCACTGGCGAGCCCGGGCACTGAATGCAGAGCAACTGCTCAACAGCCCCGAGCTGCATGACTTTGCCCGCGGGGTCGTGCAAGAAGCCGCCCACCAGCGCCAGCGTTGGGGAACTGCCAAGGACGCCGACAAGTCGCCAGCGGACTGGGTCTTTCTCGTTGGCCACCTCGAAACCCGCTCCATGATGTACCTGCAGGCCGGCAACGTTGACAAGGCGCTGCATCACACGATCACGACCGCTGCGGCACTCGCCAACTGGCACACGAACATTTCCGGAGCGGATAGCAGCATGTGGCCCAGCCTTCCCGGCCAGCCACATGCCAGCGCCCCGGTGGGCGGCGGCGGCCATGCGTGAGCACGTCAACCTCCGCAGCATCTTCAGTGGTCGCAGCCCGACGACCGGCCTTCCCTTCGCCGAACGCCACAGGTAGAGCGGTAGCGCCTGGGGCAAAGCAGCCTGCGAGCTTCGCTGCCGGATGCTCGACCAGTTGCTCAAACCCGCGGCGCCGTCCACGTCGCCTCGCTGACTTGATCCCGCACAACAGCAACAATCGGCACGCACAATGAACATACATTCTGGTGCCGCCCAGCTATTCTCCGCATTATCTCCAGCCATTCCTCAAAAGCGCAGTGAGGAAGTTGGCCTTTACCAAATAACGTAGTACATGCCCCCAGCAGATCTCTCCTCCGAATTTCCCCACCCTGAAACGATCATCGCCGTGCGCGGCGCCCTGTCCATCGGCCTCCAGCAGGGGCCAGACAGCCCAGGAGGCCACTGGCTGCACGAGTTCTGGGCGTTCGGCCGCGCCCGCGCCGAGGCTGAAGCCATCATCCAAGGCTTCATGGAAAGCGCCGCCATCAGGATTTTGGCGACGTCTCACGCATATTTTGGAGCCGCTGCAACATAAACCCGTCTGCAGTGGTGGTTCAACAAACTCGGCGACAGGCATAATCCGGACTTAAAATCCAATCATCGAGACCCAACGGTATGTTTGACGATCTGATCGGCTGTGGTCACTGCGGCGGACGGGCCAGGTTCTTCGCTGGCCGAAAGGAGGCCGTCATTGTGTGTACACAGTGCGGCATTGGCACGCCGCCCGTGCAAATCGGAACCTCCAAAGAAGCGGCCTACGACGAGCTGGCTTTGATCTGGAACCGACGCGTCGAGTATCGCCCAACCGATCAACACGAGCTGGCCTCGATCGCGCGTCGCCAATTGACGCCGGTGGACATCCCAATGCTGCTGGACGCGATCGCCCGCAATGCCATGGATTGGGAAACCCGCGGACCGATATTCGCGGCAATGGCCGCCCAGCTCAGCAGGCCCGCTTCCCCCGCCGCCGCGGAAGTACCAATGGCCACCGTCCTTGAAGACGCCGGCCGGTATCGCAAGCTCGTGCGATTGGCCAAGGTCATCTACGTCGATGGCCGTCCCTGGATCCGCTTCGAACCACTCGACGCGTTCGACGCCGAACTGGTTGAAGGCGAAGAAAATGCCTTCGCGCGCATGGACGTATTCGTCGCGCGTGCGGTGGATGCCCTGGAGCCTCAGCTCGACTAGCGCCCCTCGCCACCATGATCGCGCGATCGGCGAGGCGCTGACCTTCCAACTGACGATGGCGTCGACGCGCGGTAGATGACCGTGCGGTAACGGCCATGCTTTGGCCGGCCGGATCTCGTTCCGTGCCCAGCACTCCCAAACCCTTCACGCAAATCGGCCCGCAGAAGCTCTCGCTTTCGGGTACTTGACATTGCCCGTTACAAGGCACGATGGATCTAGGTCAACCCGGATCCCAACTGCCGTGCTCAAAAAAACCCTGCTCTTCGTTGCCCTCTCTGCATTCCTCCAGGTCGCCGGCGCCTCTCCCGATCACTGCGGCGCATCGGTCGCGGACGGCGCGCAACCGAAGGTGCTGTCCAGCAAGCACGCTGGCGCCAGCCACCTGCTCTGCTACCGCGCCTACGCGGTGCTCGTGTCCTCGGCGACCCGGACACCGCTGTGGTCAGCCGAACACCTGACCGCGCAGGCGGTGAACCAGGCGCGTGAGCTGCCGCGCGAAAGCGATTTCTTCGAAGAGACGTCTTTGCCGGCAACCGCCCGCGCCACCCTGCAGGACTACCACGGTAGCTCGCACGTCCAGATTGACCGTGGCCACATGTCGCCAAGCGGGGACTTCGGCGACCTGGCATCGCAACAGGAAAGTTTCAGCTTGGCCAACGTCGTCCCGCAGAACTCGGTCAGCAACCGCCGCATGTGGAGCCACCTGGAGACGTCGACCCGCCGCCTGGTACGGCAGACCGGCGAAGCCTACGTGGTGACCGGCCCAGCATTCACGGACGGCAAGGCCCGTTACCTCAACGAACATGTACGGGTACCCGACTATCTGTGGAAAGCGATCTACGTCCCGGGCGTCGGCGCAGCAGCCTACATCGCACCCAACGATGCCACGCCGAAATATGCGGTGGTCAGCATCGCCAAACTCGCACAATTCACCGGCGTCGACCCGTTCCCCCGGCTGCCGGCCGCGACGCGCGATCAGGCGATGGAGTTGCCGCCGCCCACCCCGCATCCGCACGAGAAGGCTGGTCGGCAGACCACCCTCAACGATCTCTTGAGCCGCGCGCCGGCAGCGGAGGTGGAAGATGTCGGACCGACTGCCGTGGCCCGCGTTCCCAACGTATGGCGGCTGGCCCGCGCAATCAGCGCCGCCGTTCGCTAAGATGGAATCTAAATGGAGGCATCCCATGAAAGCCCAACAACCGTACGGATCTCCCCAAACCCTGGGCCGTCGTGTCAGCTTCTGGCTGATCGCTGTGGCCGTCGCGCTGTACCTTTCCTACATCGCCGGGACCAGCCCGCCGTTCTAACCCGCCGACCAATCCCGCAAAAGCCGCCACACCGTTGGCGGCTTTTGCGTTATTTGTCCTGAACGCGTCTAGCGCGCGATCAGTTCTTCGTTGGGTCGGCCGCGCCCGATGAGCACGAACGCCCAAGCATTCCGCAAACCCGGGCGAGCAGCTCTGCGAGTCGCGATCGCACAACCGGGGCCGGGCCGGCACCGGCACCGGCACCGGCATGTGCGTCCATAGCAGCTCTGGCCGAGATCTTGTAGGCGAGTATCTCGCCCGACGTGATCAACCGCTGAGCCTCTCGGTCAGCCTCTTCGGCGCACTCGATGTACCGGAGCTCTCCTGCAGCCCATTCCACTCTCACTTCGTCGCGCTCCCAGCAATTGCCGTGCACCCGACGATGAAAGCGCACCCAAGGGAGGTCGACGTAACCAAGATGCCCATACAGGCGCCGCCACGCAGGTGCGCTGCCCGGCCAACACGCATCGAGTGGCCAGTGCCAGAAGAACTCGGGGTCGCCAAGTTCTGGCCGGTACATCCAGACGTGTGGCGCGTGGCTGAACCGCCCTTCCTTCCACCATTGCTTCAGCAGATCCCACCCGGCACGATTCGTCGGCACACTGAAGTTGAGAGACCACTCCGGCGTAGGCGCCTCCTCGAATGGAATCCCATCTTGGGACGCGCCGTGGATCTGACAGTGGCAGCACCCCGCTGCGGCAAGTGCGTCCCGCATACGCACAACTTCGGCCCCACTGGGGCTGATGCTCCTGCGCTCACCATCCGATGTCCGCAGGCCCCAGCCAATGCTGACAGTCACCCCCTCTAACGAGAGGGAGAGCGGTAGCCGGCCGCCGTCCATCACCGTCCGAATTGCCTGGAGGATGTCCACCCCGAGTTTCGCGGCGTGCGCCCGCCGAAGCCGATCCTCCTCGATCTCGCGAAGCCGCCGAGCTTGGTTGGCCGTGACTTCCGCTGGGCTCAGCGGCCACCGCAGGAAGCGGAGCGCTGCGCGCCATTGCGGCGAGATAGCAGCCCCACGAGCCAGCAGCAAATCGCGGGCCTGCTCGATCAGGTCTTGAGCGTGATCGATGGCCACGTCCGTCAACAGGTCGGTGCCGTCAGTCTCCGCGGTCGCGTTTGGCAGGTTCTCTCGGATGAGTGTGTACAGTTCTTCGTCTGTGCACGCCCGCAGCTCTGGCTCTGGAAACAGGTAGGTATCCCAATCGCCATCGGCCATTGCGTCATCTTCAGTCATCGCACGACCTCATCCCGTGAAGTGCCGATGGCCGGCCGCAGTACCCGCCTCGGCGGGCTTGGCAAGCAGGCGATACAGTGCGGGGCGCGAAATGCCCAGGGCCTCTGCCGCCTTCAGCTTGACCCCATTGGCCGCGGCAACCGCCGCGACGGCCATCTCACGTGTGACGACGGGCCGGCTCCGGGCTGCGATCGCGGAATGCGTCGACAGGTAGGCGTTGGCCTTCTCCTTGCGGCTGTGGCCGGCGGCTTCCACCACCCGCGTCATGGCGTCCTTGTGCGCTTCACGGTCGAGAACGCGTGCGCCCCCCTTGATGGCCGCTTGCTCACCGGTCAGCCGTTGGTACATCTGCTGCAGGAACTGGTGTCGTAGACCGTGGGCGGTGACACCGTCGCCGCGCTTGGTCACGGCGTGCTTTTCCAGCACGGTATAGAAGCGCCTGCGCCACTGCACCTGCGTATAGGTCGCCGGGATCAGGGAGCCCCGTTCGGGATTCGTGCACGCGGCCAACTCAGCCGCCTCCGCAAGCAGGTCGTACTGCCAATCGAACTCGATCAGCACCTGTCGCGGCCGGCCTCCCTTGGTGCCGTCCTGCACGTGCAGATAGCCCGATGGAAGTAGGTCGCGCGCTGGGCGCAGTCGCCAGCTTTCCTTCGCGCGCAACCCGAACGCTGCCTCAAGCTTCAGTTGAATTGCGACGTGGGCATCCGTCTGGGCGATCTCCTCGATCTTGGCTAGCGCGTCGATGTTGTTGCCGTCCCAAGAACGGTCGGTCTCGGCGGCGTAGCTGCGCGTGTAGCCTGCCGGCCTCTCCACGTAGTCATCGATGCCGCCCACCATGTTGGTCTTGCCCATCCACGAGCACAGCGCGCGCAGGTGTGAGAGGCGCAGTTCAACGCTGCCCACCGCGAGGTTTCGTTCTGTCACCCAACGCTGCACCAACCATCGCAGGTGCTTCTCCGCCAGGTTGTAGGGCGACATGATGGTGAAGCCGCCCTCACGCAGCTCCACTGCGAGACTGAGCAACATCTGCGCGCGCTGTTTCTGCGAGATCGACGACAGCGCGCGACCGCTGACGCGGGTCTGGCTGTGCGGCTTGTGCAGGTTCTCGCCCGCCAAGACCGCGAATTCCGACTTGAACCGTTCCGGCAGCGAGTAGTTCGCCAGGATCGGCTTGAGATTGATGCGCGTCTGCACCGTGACTCCGAGTATTGGTTGCGCAGCGCGCACGTCCTCGACGCAGGTTTCCCCGCCGGCAACCGCGCCGCACTCACGGAATCCGCACCCCCGTGCTGGCTTCCCCTTTACCCGACCCACCACGGTCGGCTGCCGGTTCCCCCGGCCAGGCCCAACTTCCCCGCCTTTAGCGATTCCAATCGATCAGCCCGACGCATGGAAGCAATGCGTTCTGACTGTCCGTCCTGCAGCGAGCCTGCGCTTGCGCGCTGACTCACCGCTTCGCGGCCTACACACCGGCCGGCATCTTGCGACGCCTTCCTGCCGACACGAGCAAGGCACGCGACTCCGCGGCCTTCACTCGCCCACAGGCTTTTGCCCTGGTGTGAGATTCTCCTTGCGCATTTCTGGTGCCGGCTGCGCCTACCGGTCGTCACGTTCAGATACGTGCGGTCACCCTTGCTCGGGTCGCTCTCGTATCCCACCCACAAGCCGAACCATCTCCGCCGCTGTGTATCGGGCCTTGTGATTCGTGCCCAGCCCTCTGGCTGAACGGGTGCGTCTTATCGCGTTCCATCCACAAACACTGTTCGGTGTTCGGCTTCGGATTTGTACGCACTGCGGTCTAGCTTCACAGCCAGCGCGCTGATCGTTTTGGTATCGCGGTGTCCGGTGGCCTCACTCTCCGGCCCCATCCACTTGATTTGCTTGAAAAAAATGCCGGATGACTATCCGGCACGAACATTGGTGCCCAACAACCTCTTGGTCGCCGGCTCACCCTGAGTTTCCGCGGTCTTCGCGGAGCTATCGATGCGTCGGGGGACGCGTGTGGTGACTCAAGGATAGGGCAGCCCAGTGAATTGCGCCGCACGAAAGCTACGCAAGATTGACGGGCTTTCTTCCATCAAACAGCCGGCGCAGCCTCGTACAGTCCCAACGTAAGGCGACGTGACACGTACATACCCCGTAAGGGGAAGCTACGTGTCACCGGCGGGCACCGATCGGTTATGCGCTGAACCACGTGACACTCACGTGCACCGCACGGTGCAGCTACGTGTCACTAGCAGAGGCTGACCAATCTCGCCCAGCTCGTCGTGACATCTACGTCTCCCGCAAGGGGGAGCTACGTGTCATGTCGCCCTCACGCGTCATTCCACTGCCCCGGCGGAAGCTGCTCCGCCCCAACACAAGGTCTGCACCATGAAAGCCGCCACCGTTGCCGTCGACGTCGGATACGGAAACACCAAGTTCGCGTTCCCGATGGGCTCCGAGACCAAGCTGAACATGTTCCCGTCCCTCGCGCCGCAAGCCGCGCCACGCGCGCTTGCCAACCACGGGAACGGCTTCTTCAAAGCGCGCGACGTAATCACCATTGCCATTGACGGCGTGGAATACGAAGTCGGCCCCGGTGTGTCGCTCTCCTCGGCATATGGTCAGACCGGCCGCACGCTGTCGGAGGACTTTGTGACCAAAGACGAGTACGCCGCGCTGCTGGGTGGCGCCCTGCGCCTCGCCCAGGTATCGGAGGTGGGCCAACTGATCCTAGGCCTGCCCGTTCACACGACCCAGAAATACGCTTCCTACTTGCGCGATCGCTTCACAGGAACGCTTGATTTCGGGGGCGAACCCGTTGAGATCGGATCGGTCATCTGCTTGCCGCAACCGCTCGGCGCGCTGGTGACGTTTATGCGCCAACAGAACACCAAGTTCGATGCCGACAACGCGCACCTGGTCATCGATGTCGGCTACTTCACCACCGATTGGGTGGTCGCCCAGGGCTTCACGATGGACGACAATCGCAGCGGCGGCGTACCGGGCGGCTCGTCCAAGATCTATCAGCAGATCGCATCGCTGATTGAGCAGGACGAGGGTGAGCCTGTCACCGGCATTGAGCGCATCGACAAGTGCCTGCGCGACAAAAAGCCGATGCTGTTCTTCGACAAGGAGATCGATCTCACGCCGTATCTGGAAAAAGCGCGCAGCGTCTGCCAGCTCGCCGTCAAGGAAATCCAGACCCGCGTCGGCCGAACCGAAGACATCCGCGCGATCATCCTCGCCGGCGGCGGCAGCGCACTCTATGTGCCTGCCATTCGTGCCGCGTTCCCGCGCACCCCCATCCATGCCCTTTCCTCCCCGTGCTTCGCTAATGTGAGCGGCTTCTACGACATTGGTAGCACGCGCCCGGTGAAGCAGAAGTAATCGGGGGCGCCATTCCACCATGGACAAGCTCTCGATCAAGGTCACGCTGACGCCCGTCACCGCGCCGACTCTCTTCCCCTATCTGGCCGGCATCCTGGATTCCAAACAACGCGCGCACGCGCTGCGGCACATGGCAGAACTCGGCTACACCGCGTTCCTGGCTAGGCAAGCGGTGCAGACAAATCTGGTGCCGGCACAGGCCATTGCACCGGCTGTCGCCACACTCGTGTCTGCAGCACCAGCGCCGTTCGCTCTCGCGGAGTCTGTGGCACGGCCAAATCCTTCGCCCGCCCCCGCTTTCGATCCGGCCGCCTTGTCCGAGTCCGACTCGCCTTCGCCTGATGGACTGCCAACGGCGATGGCCGAGCACCTCGGTGAAGCCATGGCGCGATTCTTTCCAAACTAACCCTGCAGCGTAGCGGCGCCAAAGGTTGACATGGCGACAGCCCGGGTATCCTGAAGACATCAAGCGGTCAAAGGCAACCGCGTTCGTGTAACCTCACACCCTTCAGGAGGCATTGAAATGGCTGACTTCTTCGCTCACCTCAACTACGTCAATACCGCCAAATTCTGGTTGATCGCCGGCACCGGCATGGCAATTCTGGAAGCCGCGCGCGTCGTGCTCGGCCGGTTTGCCCAGCGGCCCGTCGGCCACGAGTAACGGCCCGGCGAATCACGAATCGAAGGCGAAAAAAAACGCCCGGCAGTGCCGGGCGTTTTTCGTTAGGGTTGGGTACTTCAATCAGTGCAGCGATGCACGTTGCAGACAGAACGTCTCGACGAAATCGAGATCGCTGTCCTTGCCAACGAACTCCATGCTGCCGCCGTCGCTGCGGCGAAAGACGTGGTAGCACTGCGCATCAGACTTGCCCGCTGGAACCTCCAGCGAATCGACAATGCGCATCGCGTGGATCTGCAGTTTTCCGACCACTTGAATGAATCCCTTCATGGGCATAGCGAACTCCAGAATGCGCCCAGGGAATTCGCCCTGTGGGACGAACCCACAGGGCAGAAGTAAAGAGAAAATGCCACCCGAAGGCGGCAACGAACTTAGGCGGCAACCGCCTCGTGATGCACAGCGCGCGACTGATATTCAGCACACCACTCGTCACAGAAATCTGTACCGCGCAGCTTCGGCCGATGGATGACAACCGTGAAGCCTTCCGCACGCAAGCGCTTGGCGAGCGTCAAGGCATCGGACATTCCCGGCGACTTTCCCGTCTTTGGATCCACTGCATCAAAGTCGGCAAAGATGTGCACGGTGTGGATGCCAAGACCTTCTGGCACAACGAACTGGCTGACCAGCACGCGATTGAGGCAATACCACATCGGCACACCGAAGAGCATGTAGGCAGCGTAGGAAGTCTCCAGCCCTTCCGCGATCCCGATCTCACCGTTACGAGGCGTCATCAGCCGCACCGCGCCGCCGGCGAGCGGCAACGCCGACACGTCATTGCGCTTGGCGGGCAATACCTCCCCGTCCTTGCTGATGATGGTCGCCTTCATCGGCTTGACGGGGTCCAACGAGGTTCGATGCACGGTCGCCATCTGGCCATCGGGCAAGGTGAATTTGGCGATGATGGTTAGATAACGGCCGATCACCTCGTCCTCAAACAGGTAGTCCTGCATCGCAACCCGCAACGATTGCGGACGCGGCGCCCGGAGCCCCGGAACCCGTGCGGCCAAGTAGTGCATCACGTGGTCGCCTGGCGTGAGAGACACTGCTTCATCCCACTGCTTATGGATGCGGCGCTTCTTCCAGACGGGATCGGCTGACTTCTTTTGCCGACAGGCGACCGGCCGATTGACCAAGGGACCGATTGGATGAACGGGTTCGCCGTTCAATCTGCAGGTCAATTCGTGATACGACATACCAGTCGCGCGACACACGAGCTCAATGCCGTCTCCGGCTTTGGGGCTACCAGCGTTGCATTTGCGGCAGACCCAATCGCCGCGACCACGTTTGTTGTCGTAGGTAAATCGATCGTGCCCACCACAGATCGGGCACGGGCCAGGCCTACCCTTCCAGAAGCTCTCCGTGAGGAAAGCCGCCGGCAGGTATTGGTTCACCAGAGCATCCCATTGAGTGGGCGTCCAGTTTTGCACTATTTCACTCAGTTTCTTCATGGGATGACTCCAGGTGGAGTGTTGGTCGATGCCTGAGACAGGCGAGGGAACGCTTGCTCAAAGGACGGCCCGCACGGGCAGACCGTCTTTTCAGCACGACGTCTTGGGGGTGAGATTCGAAGGGGGATGCGCCAAGCGACCGCCGGCGCAGGAGAGGAAGTTGCCCCTCCAGGTTCCACTTTCGTGGAAGCCCAGAGGCGCTTGAGAAGAACTACAAATGAGCCCTGTCGATCAGGACTAGAACGGGATGTCCGGGTCGTCAAAATCCTCGAAGCCGTTGGACGGCGCGGGTTGACGACGTGCACTACTGCCCTGGCCACTGCCGCCTGCGCTGCGGCTCATTCCTCCAGCCTGGCTGCGGCTACCGCCATGGCCACCGCTAGTATCATCGCCACCGCGCGAGTAACCACCACCGCCTTCACTTTCACCACCGGCGCCCTGTCGGCCGCCAAGCATCTGCATCTGCTCCGCGACAATCTCGGTGCTGTATTGCTTCTGGCCGTCTTTCTCCCATTGACGGGTTTTCAGACGACCCTCGATGTAGACCGACGATCCCTTCTTCAGATACTCGCCAGCGATTTCCGCCAAGCGACCGAAGAACGCGATGCGATGCCATTCGGTGGCTTCGCGCATCTCACCGCTACCCTTGTCCTTAAAGCGATCGGTGGTTGCCACGCGGATGTTGGTGACCGCGTCGCCACTGGGCATGTAACGTGTTTCCGGATCAGCACCGAGGTTGCCCACGATGATGACCTTGTTGACTGAAGCCATACGGAATTACCTTTTGGTTAATGGGCTACGGAGATGGACCACAGCCACTTGTCATGAACCTTTTGGTTGCCGTTCTCATCGAGAACGGGGTCACCACTCTTTTCATCGAAGGCCGGGACCTTGATCTTGCGAAGGCGTTTGACCTCAACTGCGTCGCCGAGCTTGCAGCCCGCCTCCGAGATTGCGTCCTTCAGGCCTTCGCCCTGCAGCGTCTCCATGCCTGAGGCCATTTCGAGCTTCAACGCAAAATTCTTGTAGGACTTACCGGGACGTTTGCGATCAGGGAACCGCTCTTCGCCCCACGACTTGATGCGACCGTGATAGGTGGCACGCGAGCGCGCTTCAGGGGCACGTGCGCGGCGGGCCTGCGCATCGGCCTCAACCGGTGCTTCCTCCGTCGTTTCGGGCACTGCCCGTCTAGGGGCAGCCGCACTGCGAGTCGGCTCCTGCTTGACTGAGGAAGGCTGGACGCCGCCCTGAATGACCTGTGCCACCACCTCCGTCACCTTCAAGCCCTCGTGGACTGCTTTGAGAGACCAATGGGGGATTAAGGCAGGCAGCAGCTTGGGACCGAACGGGGTCTCGGTGAGACGGCTCTCGAAGAGCGCAACGAAATGCGCGACTCGATCACCTTCATCGCGAAACAGGTGCGGCTCACCGCTGATGGTCATCTGTGTTTCGTTGTTGCCGCCAGCACCAACCTTGATGGGTTCGGCGTCTGCGTGACGCTGAGGGTTGTCGGCTTTGGGAAGGAGCACCTTCACGAGCGATTCGAGGAACGTCATGCGGCCTCCTACAACAGCGTGCCGCAGAACGAATGCCTCAGTTCGTCGAGATCCTTCTTCAGCCTAGGCTGGTTCAGGATGACGTCCTGCAGGACTTCGGGGTTCACCCCGGTCACTGCGCACACGTACAGGTACGGCAGCGCACCGTCCCAGTAGTGAAAGATCCAGCCGAGCGTCATGCGGTAATCCTCCAAGTCATAGAGGGTTCCGCGCATCCGCGCGCGAAGCATGTCGGCGCAGTCGATAAGGGACTCGGGCATGTTGTCGCCTCGGCGGCTGTCGCATGCGAGGCTGATGAGAGCGTCGACCATCTTCTCCTTGACCGAGTCGGACCAGTAGGCCGGATCCGGGAGAGGGTCTTGCTTGTGTTGCGTGGGGGTTACGGCAGCAGCATCCCCGAAGAAATCGAGTTGCCACGCGACTGCATTGGTATTCATGGTGACTTCTCCATGGGGCAGCCTCCCCCCACCTGCTGGCGGGAGAAGACTCCCACCAACAGGGGGTTAAAGGCGCCTTCCAAGGGAAGGCCTGAGGTCAAGGGCGCGTGGCGGCCTTGGGGCGAAGCATGGGCGTGACAACCGCGGACTTCGCATAGCGTGCCGTGTTGGCAGCCGGGCGCACCGCGGGAGCGGCCTTGTCCGCCTCGGCTTGTGCAGGCTTCGGCGGGATGATGACGGGTGCAGCAGGGATCGGTGCAGCCTTCTCGCTCTTCAGGCTATGCCAGATGACCGAGAGGAACACGATGCCTACGACAACGGCGATGGCATGCGAATGCGCGGCCATGTACAGCACCAGCATCGTGCAGAACAGACGAAAGGGGGTATTGACGAACTTGAGCAGGGATTCCATGGTTCTCTCTCCAGAAAACGCGGCAAGGGATTTCCTGGCGGCTGCCAGGCGATCATTCGATGCTCGGATGAGCAAGGAATCCCGCAAGCAACAACGTGCTTGCCTCACGCGCGAGCGTCAGGCAAACAAGCTGAGCCGGGACAAATCAGAAAGGGAGAATGGCGCTGAGCGGCTGTGAAGCCAGATGGAGTTGCTCCATCAAGCGCAAGTTCGATGCGTCAACGACGCGGAGATGTCACGAACTTTAGCGGATGCAGTGGATCCGCGCAAGCTCGCACGCGCGAGCCTATCCGCTGCAAGGCAGTGGATGACGCGACGCTCATGCCATCGGATGCCCCCCTTTTGTGGGGCATTTGAAGATGCATTCAGAAAATCTTAATTCGCTTTGACGACTGATATTAGCTTCATTTAATTCACGCACCCCTCCAAATACTGCACCCACACCCCACCTCATTGGGGTTAAGTATTGCGATTCGGCGAACGATACAACGATAGAGTCGCGTCTTCCTTTAGCAATTCGTAATAGGCCGTTCGTATGTAGCCGCTTTCCGACCCGCCCCAACCGATGACCTTCGATTTTGCTCTCGCACATCGCAGGCCACGCGTTCACTTGACTTCTCCCTGACCGCCTTACGATGGCTCGAAGAGGAGGTGCATTCGCGGTAACCATCCGCATCGCACCGCCCGTTTGGCGCCTGAGCACATCTGGCTCCGGTCACGAGAACACTCCACTGGCTTACATCGACATGACTCATACGGACTTCCAGCTTGCGCAAACGATCACGGACGACGGTTCTGTCTCCGCCATGACATTCGCGAGGACCCAGTTCATGGACCTGGACGAATCGTCGATTGGCCGAATCGCACAGGCGACCGAGGAAATCTGGCAGTCGCAAAACCGTGTCGTGGCCGAGTTCATCGCAATTGGGGCACGGCTGGTCCACATTGACGGCATCATCATGGGGAGCCTCACGCGCACCCTCGGTGATGAGACCGTGGCCAGGAAGCGCGGGAGTGCCATGCTGTCCAGCTACGCAAGCACCGTCCTTCGGATGACCGATTCACGCGTGGCTCTCTACATCAACATCTACAGGAAGTTTGCGAACAACAGCCGGGCCATCACCAACCTGACCTTGGGTGAGATGAAGATCTTGGCCCGCAAGGACATCACCGATGACGAAGTCGACAAGGTCATCGAGCACAAGTTGAAGACGGATAGCTTTAAACGCGAGGACATCCGGCCGATCATCGAGAAGCTTCGGAAGACAGAAGAGGATCTGACCAATACCGGCCTGCAGCTCCAAGTCACGCAGGAAGAGCTGAACGAAAACCTGAACAACAACCGCGATCTTGAAGCACAGATTCGAACTCTGGCTGCCCAACTCACGGTGTCCCAGGAGGAGGTGGCCAATCGGCAGCGTGCCATGGACGAAGCACAACTCCAGGTCACCCGCAGCTCTTCGACCGTCAGCACGCTACAGCAAGAGATCGACCGTCTCACGCGCGAACGCAACGCGCTAGCAGCAAGGGCAGAGAGCGGCCAACCGGCGGCTGTGAAAGAGACAGTCGAAGTGCACGTTCTGCCGCCAGGACTCCAGACCCTGGACGATGCGCTCCAAGAAGCCAACCGTCGCCTCGAAGCGGCCAATGAGGACGTTAAGCGCAAGCAGGACGAGCTTGATCGACTCAACCTGGAAATCGCACAACAGCAGGACGACATCAACTCGTCTGCTGACGCCAGAGCGAAGATGATCACGCTGGTTGCCGACATCGAATCCGTCGCACACAAATACCAGTCTGCGCAACTCACGGCCATCTTTGCCAACGCATCGGCCGAATGCCGTCCCATTCTCGAAGGCCTCGCTGGCGTCCTGACCAAATTCCTCGGTGAAGTGAACGCTGCGCTCGCGACCACCGAGACCACAAACCGCGTGTCCCGCCGGACACGCACGTAAACCGCCTGATTCAAGCGCCGGTCCCAAAAACAACAACTGACTCTCTCGCCATGACTCGTTCGACTGCTCTTTCTGCCAAAGACTCGCTCATCCTTCCCGACCGGATTACCGACCGGATCCGTTCCATCAACTACCAGCTTGCGGATTTCATGGGCACCTGCATGCTTCGGCACCGGGAAGTGGCGCCAGTATTTGGAGTGCGGCCGGAAGAGCTGGCCATGCTCGCGCAGAACGCTGCAGGGCAGCGGCAGTTGATGGGAACACCGTTCCTGGTCGTGACACCGATGTTCAAGAACGTCGAAGATTGGCGCAGCCTCATCAAGAAGACGACACCAACCCTGGCCATTGACAAGGTGAAGGCGGAATTCGGCAACCTTGATCCCAGCCTGAAGATGAGCTTGTTCCACCAGAACAAGGATTACGTCTGGATGGTAGTCGACCTACTCCACTCCACGCCCGTTGCCGCTCAACTGCTGGGCATGCCGCAAGACCTGGCTGACTATCTCGTGACCGTGTCTCAGCACGAGCTGGAGCTTGCCATCTTCGGCGCCAACTTCCCGATGTTCCGTTGGCGTTTTGAGAATCCGATGTTCTGGCTTGAGTATTCGGCCAACCTCATCTCGGAAGAGACGATCTGCCACCACGTGATGAACGCCGGCGACTCACGTGCCCCGCGGCCCCTGCAACGTGAACGCTGGGGAAATTTCCGCGTCGGCCGCGCGCAGATGGAACGCTATACCGAGGCGCTCATTGGCCTGCGTTGCCGCGCATCCAGCGTGGCCTCGATGTTCCCTGGCACCGCGGCTACGGCGCGCGCTCTCTATCGACAAATCCACGGCGAATCGTCTCCCTGCGGCCTGATGCCCTCCTCGTCATCCTGGTACGTGGAGTCGGTGTCGAGCCGCATTCAGTCGACGACGCTGATTTGGCTGTACTGGAGCGCCCTTGCCGCACGTGCGAACGAGCCAGAGGCGTTCATCACCGCACTCGACACCGTCGGGCGTCTGTTCGGCGATGCCGCGCGGCTGACCCCGGACCGGGCGTTCCATTTGGCCCGATCAGTGTCCACCGGCAGCGATTTGTCCATGTCCAGTTGCCGCACCTGTTCCACGCACTATCTGACGTGCAATACCACGCCAAAAATCGAACTGGCGGCGTCCTTCTATTGCCCGTCATGCACAGGTGCGTTGACGGCGCCACGCAAGGGCAAACCGCGCAAACAACTCGCATAGCTGGATCGGGCCCCGAATGGTGGATGGGCTGGCGATGCCGCCCGAGCTTGACTCTGATTCTCTCGGCGTACGCTCAAGACGTAGAAGCCTCTGCCGCGGCGTCACGACTGGCGGCGGGTGCCTCCCCATCCACAAAGGACAACGATATGCGCCATCTTGCTTCCCGCTTCGTTTCTGGTACCGCATCGCTGTTTGGTACCGCACTGACTGGCGCGTCCCTAGTCGGGAAATCGCACGCCGGCACCGCTCCTGCGCTGGTCCTCGGTCTCGCGCTCATGATCTTCTTCGCACCGCGCTGGTACCGGCTCTACCGGTTTCGAACACATACGTTTTTCTGGTATCGAAAGAAGCATCCGGGGTTGGTATCTGACGCTGGCACGATCACGTGTGATCGCTGCTCGTCCAAGCATCTCAGCGTGCACGCGCTTCGACGTGCGCCCGGCACACGCGCCCATTTTTGCAAGACCTGCGGCAAGACGCTCTATTTCTCGGCAGAGGGGTGCTAGGAGCGCGCAACTCTTCGGCACCGGCAAGCGAGAAAGCGCGCTTACCCATAATGCATTCACCACGATCAGCACGACGGCCCCAGCCGACACAACTCACAGCCCACAATCACATGACCACATTCTGCAAGTTCGACATCCCGGCGTTTACCGCAACCGTGCGCAAGAAGGCAAAGCTCCTGCTGGCCATCGCCGCCACCGCCATCATCACGGCATGTGGCTCGTCGACGAGCGACATCGTCGGCGAATACTCCGTCCAGGGAAAGAACGGGCTCGAGCCAACGCTTCGGATCGAGAAGGCAGACGGCAAACTCGCCGTTCAGGAGTTCCACAACGGCAATTGGCGAGCCATCCAGGGCCCGGTCAATGATCTGACCAAAGAGCAAGCTCAAGCGCTCTTCGGCCGCGCCGTTAGTGAATCAGTCAGCGGGATATCCACGAAGGACTTTGCGCTCGTCCATGTCCCTTCGAACTGGAGCAACAAGGACTTCCCAACGACGACGGGGTATCTGCTCGTTTCGATGCTCGGGCCCGTGGAACTGCACAAGGTCAAGTAGCAACGCGTTGCTGCCGACCGCCCCCGCACACGTTGAGCGCGGCATCTGAAGTACCTGGAGTGCATCCTTGACTTCTTGAGCCGCACGCTACGATTAAATCAAGTGGTCGCATATCGATCACCGACCTCAAAATCACCGGAGAAAATCAATGACGAACAAACTCTCTCTCCTCGCAATTGCTGCTGCATCGACTCTCGCACTGACCGCATGCGGCGGTGGCGGTGACGGTGGCACGTCCACGACTGGCGGTTCGACCGGCGGCACTACGACTCCGCCGGCACAGACTGTCACCGGCACCCAGACGACACCGCAGTACGGCAGCACGAGCGCACAACTGGCAGCGTTCAACACGCTGAACCAGTACCGTACGCAGTGTGGCTTTCCGGCACTGTCCGAAAACACTGTGCTGGACACTGCCGCCCAAGCACACGCTGCCTACATGAGCACGAATGGCGTAGTTGCGGATAGCGAGACGGCGGGCAAAACTGGCTTCACCGGTGTCACCTATCAGGATCGCGCGGTGGCGGCTGGCTTCCCCAATCAGTACGTCGGCGGCGTGAGCGGGGGCTACTACACCAATGCGACATTGACCGACGCCCAATACGGTCAGCAACACATTATCGGCTGGCTGTCCGGCGTCTACCACATCGCTGCGGGCGTGTGGCCGTCGAGCATTGTTGGCATCGGCGTCTCCAAGACGCTGTTCAACGGTTTCCCCGACGTGCGCGCCTCGATGAGCTTCGATGCGCCTAAGACGATGCCGGGCAACATGCCCTTGACCTTCCCGTGCCAAGGCACCACCGGTGTGGCCTACTCGTCGAACGGTGAAACGCCGGCGCCGCCGAACACCAGCGGTTCGTGGGGCATTCCTGTCGCGGTTGCGGCCAACCCGAGCGACACCGTTGTGCTGACTTCCGGCACGATGACCGACAACGCCTCGCACACGGTGACGTTGCAACTGCTCAACTCGTCAACTGATCCGAACAAGTTGGTCCCCGCGTTCGAAGCCGTCGCCTACCCGACCGCACCGCTGCAACCGAACACGCCGTACACGGTGAACCTGTCCGGTACGATCAACGGCACGCCGTTCACGCGCAGCTTCACATTCACGACCGGCAACGTGGTGGGCTAAACAGTCTAGCCATCAAAAAGAAAGCCCCACAGTCACCGTGGGGCTTTTTCTTTGTGTCGCCGATCTCTCAATAACTTGCCTGCGGTCAGGACAAACGCCATTTTGCTTTAGCCAACACCGCCGCCGCATGCCCACGGGTTGTAGACAAAGAACACTCGCGACAAATATTGTGTAGCCGTCGCTGGGTCCGAAGGCTGGGAGATGTAAGCTGGAGCAATGTAACGAGCATAGTTCGAGTTCATATACGCTACCCCGTTGTAATACATCTGGTCCCAAGTACCAGAGAAAGTCTGCCCTCCCCAATCGGAGTTGCTGGCGTCATACGTTCCGTCTGCGTATCCATTAAAGGGCCCAAGGTTGCCACAGCTGTTGGTTGTATACGTTGCCACCAACACGTGACCTGCAGGCGGCGGCGGGGGCGGAGGTGCCGTCGGCTGACAGTTCAGGCCTACCCAGCTCGATCCATTCCAAGAAGGGCCACTGGCAGCGTAGTAGCCCGAAGGACACGAAGGCGGTGGCTGATAGTTGCAGCCAGGCGCACTCCAATAGGAACCCTTCCAAACGGGACTTGAAGTCGTCGTCCATCCAGCGCCAGACGAACACTGCGGTGCCGGGACTGGGCCCCTTGCGATAGGGCTCGGGCAAGTCGAGTCTTGGTATCCCGGTGAACAAAGCACAGGGTTCGCCATTGCAAGTCTGGATCCCGCCAGAAGCACAATCACCGACAAGACCCTAAGTAGCATCCTCATTTCACGACTCCATTAGTATCCGCAATAGGTCCCAACAGTGGCAGTCGCGCCACCGATGCCGGCATTTGATCCATCCATGATGTAGACAGTCCACGGGCCTGATCCCCACGCTCCATAGTTGACGACCGTCGTCGGATCGACCGCAAAGTTCGCCGGGGTCACAACGATCATCGGGGTTCCGCCCGCCGGACAAGTCGGCCTCGGAATTCCAGAACCATGTTGCGCGGTGTAATACCCGAAGCGCTGCAAGCTCCCGCCAATTGGTTTCCACACGTTGTACAGACAAACTAATTGCTGGCCAGAGCCATCAGCATTGCCTGCCTGTGTTCCGTTTTGGGCACACGCCGTGTTGGGCGAAGCAACGTTACCCAGCCTCTGCGTTCCCGCCGCGACCACATCGCCGGACTGGTCGACCGAGAATATGGACTGTGTCCAAGGGTTGTTGACGATACGGAACGTGCCATTCAAGCTCTCAAGGTAGATCGATGTACCGTTCGATCCTTTCAGGCCTAGCACACCGCCCTCGCCCACCTGCTCCCAAGTGACTACTTTGCCGTTTGCGGTCGTGATCGATGGCACGGCAAGCGAACCACCGGAAAGAGCCTGCAAGCTTTGTGAGCTGATCTGCTGTGCGCCACTGATGTTGTGCAGCGCCCCCCCTTGATCGGTCATACCAAGGTCGGTCTGCATGTTGTTCAGCTCGGGATGGCCAGGAACCTGAACGCGGTACAGATAGCTGTTGTTCGCACTCACGCCTGTGAACGCAAGCAGTGACACCAGGTGACCGCTGCCTGGATTGGTGAAATTGGTCAACGGAAGCTTCCATGCCCCGTATGCGCCGTAAGCATTTGCGGGGGTCATGGTTGCGTCACCATTCTGGCCGGCATAGGGGACGAATCCGCCCTGCGCCCCTGCTTGGGCGGCAATCTGAACAAGCTGGACAGTGTCCGCGATTGCCCTCCCGCCAACCGATTGCACGACCGACTGCAACGTCCCCGCGGTGGGCTGCAGGACCTGAAGTTGCCATGTCTGTCCGAAAACATTCGTGGTCGAAAAGCCGTTCGGCAAGTAACCGCTGCTGATCAGCATTGCGGTGGTGATGGTCACCGGCACGGTAGGCGTTGCAATCGCCGCGATCGATGTCCCGTTGTCTTGAACGTACTGAGCCGCGGCCTTGTTGTAGATCACCTGCTGGCTTGCCGCGGCCGCAGTCTGCACGTTTGTCATGCCCGACGCCTGCCACTGGTAGAACTGCCCCACGCTCAGCAACGACAGGGCGATGGCGATCATGTAACCGAGAATTGCATCCATTGCGCGTCGCCTTCAGGAAGACGTCTGAACCCAATTGAGGAGTGAGCTAACGGGGATGGTCGTGGGTACTGACATGGTGTTTCCGCCCGCCAAACTCACCGCCACACCTGCGGCCCGGATGACGAACCAATTGTTGCCGCCCTGCGCATCGGCGAGTAACTTTCCCGCTGCACCAGGTGCCGCTGGCAGGTACCCGTAGACGTTGCGACCGCTACCATTCGCCGTCGTCATACAAACAGCACCAGCAGGCAGCAACACACCTGCCGGTAGCGTCACGGTCATGTTTGGACTGATTGCGCCACGCTGCGCGATCGCTGTGCTAACACATGCGGTCCCAAACATCGCAGCTTGCTGAGATGACACCACCGAGCGCGTCTCCATCTGGCCTGCGGGGCCGGCACCAGGAACACTGTCGGCGAGCTGGAACGCTTGAATGCCAAGCCCGAACAGCAGCATGACTGCGGCGAGCGGAAGGAGTGCGAATGCCATCGAAACGCTGACTCGCTGGGGCTCAGTGGAACGTCACGACAATCGTTGCGGTCGCGGAGCAAACAGCGCCGGCCTGCGACGTGTCAGGCATGTTGCTGCGTGTAAAACTCTGACCGCCAACCGTCAACAAGTCGTAGCCTGACAGACTCGTCACGGTGGACGTGCATTCGTCAGTTGTTTGCGACCCGCCACCCCCAAAAGAGATCACCCCGCTCGTGCCACTATTTGCCGAACTCAAAGTAATGGGATTGCCCCACTTGTCGAAAATGCCTCCGCTCTTGACCATGGTCGGAGGGAAGGTGCCTCCGTTAATAAGCCCGCCCAGGTTCGCGTTCGAAAAATTGGCAAAGCCGGTATTGCTCTGCGCGAACCCTGCTCGGGCCTTTGTCATGACGTAGCCAATATCCGTCGCCGCGCCACCACTCTTCTGATCCGACTTCGCCTGCCCGCTGTTGCTGAGCGTGTTGCCCACTGCGAGGATTGCCAGCGCGATCGCCACGAGCGCCCCAATGATCCGTTCCATATCACCCTCTCCTAAAGTAAAACCACGTCCAACGATTTACATCTGCCTCATCGACGACGTGAGAGCCGACGAAAGCGCGTTTGAGCCAAACTGCATGACAAACATGGCTGCGTACACAAGAAGACTCAGGGTCAACGCCATGCCACCGCCGATCGCAAGCACCTTTCGCTCGACATAGGCCGCGTTCTCTCGCGCCACGTTCGCCAGCTTTTCCGACGAGTCGGCTTTGCCCATGTACTCGCCGATCTCATCGATCAGATCCACGGAAGGGAAGTCGTGCCCAGTCCGCATCATGGAAGTTGCAAGATCAAAGCCATTGCGTGTGCCGGATGAAATGGCGAGCAGCCGCGACGCCAACCATGGCGATGCCGTGCGCACCTGTGCGGCCAGCGATTCCACTTCAGGGATGCCCGCCCGCTGCAGAGCAAGAAACGACAGCAACCAAGAGAACCCTGCGATCTCCCGATAGAGTGGGAACGGAAAAACCCATCGATCAAAGAACGCCCTCCCACGGCCAGCCCAGTTCGGTAACGCCCATGCGCACCAGAGCGCATAGGTAAGCAGCCCGTACGTCGCCAAAGGCATTGCCGCGCTTTGTGCAAACACGCCCATCAGGTAGAGGACGCGTGCCCATCCGGTCCACTTCTCGGCCGGCAAGATTCCTGCGAACTCGGGCACTACGTCGGCACCGATAAAGCCGAGTACCTTGTAGAGCGCGTAGACATAGACAAGCGCCGGCGCGAAGCCGAGGATCAGCTTCCAAAAGATGCGATCCACCAGTTCGCGCACCTCGATGACGAGCTTCATTGCCTCGGGAAGCTTGCCCGCTCGATCACCAGCGTCGAGCACGGTTCGCTCAAGATTGGTGAGCGACGAGTCCATTGCCGCCGCCAGCGTCTGGCCGTTGCGGACGCCTTGTGTCACGGCATCGATTGCAGCAGCAGCGCGACGTTTTCGCCGTCGTAGCAAGCCGGCCCCGAACCGGGTAAGCACGCGCTCTAGCGTTACGTCGTTCGCCAGATGCGTTGACGCACGTTCATAGAGGCGTTTTCGGAGCTTCCATGGCAGAGGATTGCCCTTCAGCCACTGCAGAGCTTTCTGGAGATTCATACGCCCTCGCGATACGCCTCAATGGGCACGTTCTTCTGCGCGTCGCGCGGATCGATCCTGCCGGCCAACACACGTTCCATGACATTGCCGAGCATGGATTTGTCGGAGCCCTCACGCAGGCGGTGATTTCGACGTGCCAACGACGTCCCCCTGAGGAAGTCTTCCATCAGCTCTTCGGTGCTAAGGACAACCTCTGCAACTGCCTCACGCCCGCGGATTTGCCGGCCGAAGCAGTGCGGACATCCCTTTCCCCGCACATGGACCTGTTCGATGTTTCCCCAGGTTTTGATGCGGTCGAGCAGAATTCCCGGCATTGCGTCGAGATGTTTGGCCAATGGCTCCCGACACTCCGTGCACAGCACGGGAACCATCCGCTGCCCCATGAAACCCGCGATGATTTTGTGGTTGCACATCAACTCCTTGGAAAGCAGCGTGTGGTCGAGCATTTGCAGGCGACCAATCAGTTCGAACGGATCAAGAACGTGGAGCGAGCCGAAGACCAAGTGCCCGGTCTGCGCTGCCTGAACTGCTGCAACACCTTCATTGCCTGTGCGGATCTCGCCGATGTCGATGATGTCCGGGTCCATCCGGAGCATGCGTTCGACGAGGTATGAGGAGTTCTGCCCCGTCGAAAGCAGTTGCACTGCCCATTCACGCGGGTACTCGACCGGATGCTCACGGGTGATCTGCCGCAGCTCGGGCGAAATCTGCCCCTTGTAGCGCAGCATTTCGTAGCCGGTCGTGGTCTTGCCACTTCCCGTCGGCCCCGTCTGAATAAACAGACCATCCGGCATCAGGACGACCTGCTCGAACATCGCGAGCTGCAGCGTCGTGAATCCCATCCGCTCAAAGTCGACTTTGCCGGCCGGCGCCTCCGGTCTCACCAGTCGCAGACGACTCGCCGGCGTCTCGCGTCGCTGAAGTGTGGCCGTGTGCCTGCGCGGTTGCAGGCGATTAACCATGACGCCACCACCGGCCTCGATCGGATAGGCTGGGCCGCGCGTAATGCGAACACTTTCAATATCGGTCTCAGGCAGCTTGTTGCCGCTGATCTGCGCTTCCTGGAACTCGAGCGGATTGAATGTCGGCTCTTTGACGGTTGCGAGGCCGACGCAAGTTGCTCGCACAAAAGCTTCCCCCTGCGCAGCGTTCAGTTCCCACTCGGGCACCGTCCATAGCTCGCCGTCAATGCGCAACTGAAATTCAGCATGGTCTTCTCGCTGCAGAACGTGAAGGTCGGACGCCCCCAGTTCGGCAGCCTCGACGTGCCGCCGGCGCGACATTTCCAGAAACTCAAGGTATGCGTCGCCCGATTGCCCGTCCGACGTGCTTTCGCGCGCTTGCGCCAGCTCCTGCGGGGCAAGAGATTCAACAACCGGCTCCAGACCATGGCGTTTGAGGTCAGCCAACCATGTGAGAAAGGCCGAACCACCTGCATAGCGGCCATCGACCTGAATCTTCTCGCCGACCCCCGCCCACACGACGTGTTGCATCAGCGTGGCAGGAACAGGCGGGAGCCGCATTGGCTCGACATGCGCGTCAACGCGCGAGAATGCCCTGAACCGCTCAACCAAAGCCACCATGTCAGCTCCCCACCTTGAGGGCAGCAGTCGCCCCAGGAAAACGGTTAACGTAGAGCGTCCCTTTCGCATGCCACTGGCCATCTCGCAGGTCGACGCTGACCTCGGTCAGCCGCAAACCTGGGACTTGATCGAATGCAGAAGCACCGCTGAACCATGGAGCCATCGCAAGCGTGAAATCGGCCGCATTCCCAATCCACGGGGCCGGTTCAGGTGCATCGGGGCCATTCGCGCCAGGAAGCGCGGCGGGCTGCGTCGCCGCCAGCTTCAACTGGAAAGCTTTGCGGTGCGACACGCTCCAAACGATGCGCTTCGCAACCTCAAAATCATCAATACCTGTTGGTTGGATCGTGAACGTATAGGGCTTAACTTCCGTCGAGCGAGAGTGGTTTCCATCGTCGAGGAGCGTGCCGGGCGCGTCCTCAGCCACACCCCCGTCGCGCTCCCATTGAGCGGCAACGTTGACCGTGACGGGACTACCGAACTGGCAGCTCCAGCCGGTCAGCAACCAACCTTTCGTGGCGAGTGCCCTGCCGTGCCAAGCCGAACGACATGCGTCGACAACAGCAGACGGCACAGGTTGAAGTGTCCATGGCGGAATTTGTTGCTTGGCTTGCTTTGCCGCGTGCATCGCCTGTGCAGCACGTTGTCGCGCGAGATCCGCAGCGCGCTGTGCCTCAGCCTGCCGTTGCTGATACCACCACGTGCCGACGCCGGCCAATGCCGCCACTGTCAGCACCCCGGCCACCGGTAGCACGTAGCGTCGCGGCCCCGGCTCCAGATCGGTCAGCCCCTTCACCGATCGCGAAGTGCGAACGATGTCTGCGAGTTCGGCTTCGGTCCCGCGGACTACGTTCCAGTCACCGGACGCTTTGTGCAACGCATGGAGTTGCTCCAATTCTTCGAGCGTGCCAGTCCGGTCCCCGTCCGGTAAAACCTCCTGGCCGTCGCGCACCGCGATGTACCAATACAGGTCAGCGCTGATCCGATAGAAGCCGCACCAAGGCTGAGGATGTGAGTCAGCGACAAGGGCTGCAAGCGGCTTGGTTCGCCAGTTGGAGGCAGCGCCCTCGAGGCCCGCACAAAAGCCGGCCTGTACGTGCCCTGTGCGCGTCTGATGGACGACACTCCACCGTGCTTGCAGATCACGAGCCTTCTTGCGCAGTGCCGCGCGGCTTGGCCTGGCATCCTCATGCCGCCAAGTCAGGCCGACGGCATAGGTGCCCTTGATCCCTGGAAGGTTGAGGACTTGAGCCATGTCACACCGCGAGCTTCAGAACTTGCTTGCCGCGACCCACTCTGACTTGTTTCGCATCGACGCCGATGACTTGCCAGCCATCGCCGAGCTGAGTGCCAGCCACTGCATCCGAAATCGTGATGCCGTTGATTTCGATGAGAGCCGAGTAGACGCCGTCAGCTCCCCCGATGTGAACCAGACGCGGTTTCCCATGTTTGGCCGCAGGTAGCGGAATCGGTGGCTTCGTAACGTTGCCGGGAACGACCAGCGACGGAACAACTCCCGGTTCCCCTGCCTGCCCAGGCGTCACGCTCGTTGCAGCCTGCATCGCGCGCGACTCCGAGCTTTTGATGTCCGCCTGGTACTTCGCAATTTCAGCCTTGACCTTCAGGACTGCCGCTTGCCGTTGCAGGATGCTGAGTTCGTCGGCCTCAGCACCTGCCTGAGCGGCTTCGGTCTTCGGCGAAGGCGCAGCCGCAACAGGAATCGACGCCTGGGGTGATGGAGCAGCCTGGGTTGGCCGTACAGACGTTTCTGCAACTTGCGCGGTACGAGCCGCAGGTGTTGTCGTTGGCGGAGTTGTTGTTGCCGAAGGCTGCGCATCACGAATGGATTGAGCGGCCTGCATCGCCTTCTCCATGCGAGGCGCCGAGGCACCCTGCGCAATTGCAAATCCTGCACCGGCGCTCAGCGCAAGTCCAACCGCTGCAGACAAGAAATGTCGATTCATCATGAACCCCAGGTATCAAAGAAGCCGTGCGGTGATAACGACGGCAATCATCGTTTCGCGCTTTGCGGCATCCACCCCACCGCCCGTCACTGGGACGTAGGGCGAGCCAACGCCGTTGTTCGTGGTACTGGTCGTTTGATCGCGCAAGCCGGTAAGTACCAGCGACTCGCCCGGCTTCAGGCCGACGGTCTGCTGGAAACGTGCCAGTGGCTTGGTTCGCAGCTGCACCTTGGACAAGGAGGCCCCGCTGCCCTGGGTCTGTTCTTGTAGCGGGTTCAGATTCGACAGGGTCATGTCGAACATGATCAAGATGCGGCCGTTGACAACCTTTGGCGTGAACGTGCTTGTGAAGCCGGAGATGTCAGGGGCGGTTTGCATGGAAGACGTGGAACCCACGTTCGACGCCAACGTGGTCTGCGAGCTCGGGATGTAGTCCTGCAAAGTTGCAGACTGCATTGCCATGACCTTGCCGTTTTGGGTAACTCCCGAACGCGACACAACCTGCGTAACGTTGCCCAGCGTCGACAGCGCTTGCACTGCCACCTTGGTACCGTCCAGCTTGCCGCCGACAATCGTCGCGCCGACGGACATGGGTGTCGCGTTGCTCGACACCGTTGGCGGCGCCACCCCGGTGAACGTGGCACCGGTGTGCCCATTTCCGCTCTTGTACCCGAGCGAGAGATTCAAGCCGTAGTTGTCCTCTTGATTGAGCCGGACTTCGTAGATGCGCACGTCGATGGCGACCTGCTTACCGAACATGGCATCAAGAGTACGGACCCAGTCCTCAACACGATCACACTGTGGCGGCGTCCCGGTGACAGTGACAGTCCCCAGATTCGGGTCGGCGATGACCTCCGCACCATTCCCCGCAATTTGCTTGGCGATCTCCTCCAAGCGTTTCCACGGTTTCACTTCCAACGACTGGCTGGCTGTTTGTCCGCCGGTGCCCGAACCGCTTGAACCGCCAGATGTGGAGCTAGTGGTAGAAGCCGACGTGCCGCCCGAGCTGGAAGACAGGTTGCCGTCACTGGAGATCGTCCCGCTCATGGAAGCGAAGGCTCCCATGTCAGGCAACGTGAAGTTCCGGGTCTCGACTCGGAAGAACGTGAGGGTGCCGTCGCGAAAGCGCGAGTAGACGTTGTAGCGCTGCTCGTTCGTCCGCATAAAACCCTTGAAATCGCCAACGTAGTGCAGCGGTGACTGCGTCGGCATCGCTGCGGCCCCAGACTGCATGCCACCTGGGGCGGCCAACGTTGCGTTGGGCGCGCCTGCAAGACTCGTGGCGAGCCCTGCGGGTAGTTGCGGCCCCTTGACTGCGCCGGTTGCGCCGGTGGTCACAATGGACTGCGCCGAGGGGAACGGTGCATTCACCGAGGGATCGATGACCACCCGTACGTTGTAAGTGCGAGCAATCCAGTCGGCAACGTCGGCAAGCGTACTGATGCGGTCCCGTGCGTCGTTGTACGACACGGGCTTGTTGAAGAGTTCCGGTTGCGGCTTGGTCGCCTTGACCTTCTCGCCAAGAAGCCATGCCCCCTCATGGATCTGGAAGACCGGGCGGCTGCTCGGGGCAGCGTCGAGCTGCGCGCGCGTGTCGCGCATCGCGTCTTTCTGGATGCCGCGCACCTCCGCGATACCGCATCCCGACAGACTCAAGACCGTTGCCACAGCACCGGCGATCAGCTTCGGTTGATAGAAGATCCTCATTGCTCAGCTGCTCCGTTCTGGGTGATAACGATCGTGTGGTTGCCGCGCCAGCTGTCGCCGAGCACGTCTGTTCCGTTGGCTGCCAAGTCTTCCGTGACGCGCTTCACAGCAGATTCAAAGTCATCGCCATAGGATTTATTGCCCGGCACTACCCATGCGTCCTGCACCCTCCACAAGACCTTCCAACCCGCGCGCCTCGCCCACTCAAGCAATTGCTGCTCTACTGACTCGTCGGCGATGAGTTCGAACGGCCTATTTGAGGGAACGGACGTGACTGACACTGCTGGTTCAGGTGAGGTACTCGCCAACGCGGAAGCCGCGGCGACGAGCGTGTTGGGATCGGAGGCTCCGTTGCGATTGGCTTGGCCAGCGACGCTTGCTTTGCGAACACTGCTGCCAAGCGGCTGCCAACCATCGCCGTCAACGCTCTGGGTACGGGTCCCCGCGTGGACGGAGGAAACGAAGGTGCATGCAGCCATCGCGATGACGGCCATGCGCTTGTGGGAAAGAAGGCTTCTCATAACGGTCTCGCAATGTGTCAATGACTGGCACCAGCGCGCTGCAATGCCTGCCAGCGCGCGTAGATTTGGTTGGCGTAGCGCAACTGCTTGTCCGGTGAAGTGGCGTTGTATGCGCCGACGGCTTTCCAGTTCGGCCCCAGGCGCGCGATGTTCGAGCTCAGAATCCACGCCCCGACGTAGGCGTTAACACAGGGATTCCACAAGTGCTCAGGGGCAATGCCCACACGCGCCAGCGTCGGAAACCAGGAGGAGTTGATCTGCATGAGGCCAACGTCAACACTGCCGTTAGAGTTGCGATTGACAGCAAGCGGCCGCATGCCGGACTCGTGCCACGCGATGGCGCGAACGAGCGTCGGATCGAGCCGGTAGTAATTGGCCGCGTCGTCGAGACAATCCGCCCGCGCTAAACTGGCAAGAGCCAGCAGAAGTGCGAAAAAAGCGAACAGCCTTTTCGCACCGCTCACGTCTCGCACTCGGAGTCGTGATCCGCTCATTCCACCCTCGCCTTGCGCTCGTAGAAGCGCACTTCAGGGACACGTTCCACGATCACTGAGCGGCCGTCGGCCACCACAGTCAAGCGCTCAGCGATTCCGTTGAACTTGAAGTAGCGGTCCTTCAGTTCGCCCGAGCCCTCGCCGTTGTCGTTGCGTGCGCTCACATTGGCCTTTGAAGTTCGGAATACGAGGTAGGTCGCGTTGTCCTTCTCGAAGACCGATTCGAGGCCCGCTGCGTTGTCGGCCGCGAAGTCATAGCGAATCTCAGCAGCTCGCCGAACTTCGACAGCCTTACCCGCGGCAGAGACGGTGAAACGATCCACGGTATCGAACGCGACCACGCGATCACCGTCCAGCCACGTCAGGCCCTGCTTGCTGCCCTCGCTGTTCCTGATCTGGAGACCCTCAGGCTTCGTCGCAAAGCGAATTTGAATCGTCCCGGCCTTTGTGTCGCGGATGGCCTGCGCGTCAAACGCCTCGGCCAATAGCGAGCTGGCCACGCCACCGTCACCACTGCCTTGATCGTTTGGGACCGTTGCTGGCGCACCTGTGTTGCCGACATTCGCGCCGTTGCTGGCATCGGACGAAGCCACCGCGACGCCCACGGCGATCGACTTGGGCGGCTCAACACGCAGCGCGATGTTGCGACGGCCGAAGTCGACCTCCGCGTAGAGACCCTTCTGGTCCAGCAACCGCCCGAGCGCCTGAAGCCAGTTCTCGGCATCCCGCGTGACGAACGTCGTCTCCTCCGTCAGCGCAATGGTCTTTTGGGCGGTCCCCGTCCAACCGCTGGGAGCTATCGCCTTGACGATTTGCGCCAGCGGCTGCGTGACGCTCCCGGGACGCACGAGTTGCAGATTGCCGTGCTCGCCGACCATCGCGATGCGGCCGGAGAAGCCAGTGAACCCATGGGGCAAGTCCCCCGACGGATTCGCCGGCTCGCGCGTGATCGCGTTGGAGCGTTTCCAGCGCGCCGTCACCATTTGCCCGTTCGCAGTGAAGTGCAGAACGTCGGGGACACCATCAACCATGATGTACGGACCGGATGATTGCCCGTTGTCGGCCACGATGGTCTGCCCGGCACGCGGCTGAATGTACGTGCTCGACCCGTCGTTGAAGATCATCGCGGGGCGAGCCGTGGATGGCGCCACCACCTGGTAATCGAAATCCAGCGGATCGGTGTCTGCGGCGAAGGCCTGCACGGACAGAACGGGCAGCAGCAAAGCGAGGTGTCGGAACTTCGTCATGGGCTATTGGCGGAGTCCAGCCGCTTCAGGTGGTTCAGGAATCGGGCGAAGTAGGGCCCTCCACGCGCGGGGTCAGCGCTGTGATACCAAGCGACCGCCTTCATCGGAGAGCCGCTGCGTTGCCGGTTTTCGAGCAGGATGGTTTCCGCGACACGGATGTTCGATGCAGGCGACAGGGCATCCCAGGGCGATGCGAAGCGCTGGCCGTGGTAGCACCAGTTCACCTGCATGATTCCGACATCGAAATCGCACCGCTTCGCCTCGATCAGGCGGCGGATGGCACCATAGGCATCGTCTCGGGTGGCGAAGTAGTAGCCACGCCCCGCGACGTTCAACGTCCACGGCCATGGTCGCCCCTGATACGACGATTCGTTCAGCGCAATGCCGGCCAGGATGGTCGGATCGACGCGATCACTGAATTCCGCAAAGGGGGCGGCTTTCGGTGCGCAGGCCCAACCGCCCTTGCGCTCGACGATGGCGGCTTGACCCGCGTCATCCAACGAGGCGGGACGCAGCCACCCGGCACCGGCAACAACGCTGACAAGCGTCTCGGCATGAGTCACTCCGTCGGGCTGTCGCGCGGACCCGATCTGGAACTCCTGGCCGACCAAACGCTGAGCCCAGGTTTCGAAGGCGCCCAGGCCGCAGTACAAGACCGGCTTGCCCGGAAGCGTCTGCAGCCGAACCTGTCCACCGTCGCGCACGACGTAGGCCGTCGGTGAAATCACCGCATCGACCACCACGGCGTGCGCGGACACACAGGCCGCCATCAGGAGAAGCCCAATCGCCCTATTCACGGTACGGCTCCAGGACGATGTCTTGCTTGACCTGTACCAACAGCTTCTGGGCAGGTTCCGTGGTGATGGTCGGCCGAATGTTCTGGTTGCGGTTCAGGATGGTCTGCGCCGTCTGTGTGGCGACCTGGCCCGCCGCGTTGCCGTAAGTAGTCAGGCCGTTCGAATTGGAGGTCGTCGCCGTCTGCTGATTGTTGAAGCGTTGCTCCAGCACGGCGATGACAACCGCGCCATAGAAGATCTTGAAGAAATGGTTGTTGACGTCCCCGCTCACACCGGAATAGCCATTGGTGTCGGCACCCTGCATCGAGCCGAGAGGAACCCACTTCTTATTGGGGAGCTGCAGACGGGTGAACGCCACGAGAAGGCGCTCCTGCCCGATGCTGATGTCGCTGCTGTAAGTCCCAACCAGCATCGAACCTGCCGGAATCGCGAGGCAGGTGCCATCCACCGTGTCCCATACGTTCTGCGACACCATCGCGCGAAACTCGCCCGGCTTATCCGAGTTGTTGCCGCCGACAAACGTCGCTGGAATCACAAAGCCCTGGGATACGGTGCAACTCGGCAAACGGCCCGCAATACCTGTGCGCTCGTACTTCGTTGCTGCTGTCTGTTTCAGAAACTGTTGATCGCTGTTGACGGGCGCAGCATCAGCAGGCGGTGCGCCGGTTGCGTTGGCAGCCGCTGCGGCAGCCTGCTGCATCGCCCGCATGGACGCAGGGTCCAGCGTACCTTGAAGGTCGACTTTCGGGCGTGCGTTGTCACGCACCTTGTTCATGCCTGCCTTGTAGAGCGGCGCAGTAAAGATGCTGTCCTCTTCATTCTTCTTCCCCATCACCTCGGTGCCCTGACGGCCCGTCGTGAAGTCTTTCGCCGACATGACCGGTGCGCGCTGACCGGAGTCGGCTCTTACCGCAGAGGCCTCTTGGCGGGACGCCTCATCCTTGGCGGCCTGCTGCTGGGCACGGATCTGCTGGCCGAGGTTCTGCGACGCCTCACCCGCCGTCGCCCGCGATTTCATCTTCTCCGCGCGCTGCTCCTCCGACGCCTCTTTCACTTCGGCGTCGGTTTTGCTCTGGTAGTAGAAGGCAAGCGTGCCGATCAGCACCGCAGCAATGCCTGCTGCGACGTAGATAATCCCTTTGGGGATCTTCCCCTTGGAGACTCGCTCGCGAGCGTCGGTCACGTCCTCAACCTGCTTAGCCACGGCCGATCCTTTAGAAGAGACCCAAGAAGCGACCGCGGCCGCGGCGCACGATCACCTCCGTGCTACCCGACCGAAGCGCCACGGTCTCTGCCAGGCGCTGCAGCACGAGGTAGTCGCCTCGGCGAATGAAGTTCGCTACGACGAAATCACTTCCGTCCTTCACCAGCGCGACGGGCCACTCGCTGGCAGTCGCGGGCATGCGCATCCAGATGAGCTTGCCGTCATCAAAGACAGCGTCGGGCTTGAAGTCCGCGCTTCCCGACGTCGAATAGTCGAAGTTGAGCTTGTCCGGCGAAACGCCGACGGTGTTCGCCGGACGCTCTCCCTGCTCGCGTGCCTCGCCATCTGCCCGCGCCTTGATCTTGGCCATCACGGTCTCAGGGATGCGGAAGCGAACCTTCTGGTAGAAGATCCCGCCCAGGGGGGACGACACCAGCGTGAACTCGTAGGAGCGCTTGTTTGTGGTCACCGACAGGGTGTTGACCAGACCGGCAGCGTGCGGCTTGAGATAGAGATGATTGCCGTTGTCCGTTGACGATTCCCAGCGCACGCTGTCACCCCACGCCGGCTCCGACACGATCTGCTCATCGTCCGGGAACTCAATGGTGGTTCCCTTCAGTGGCGCGGTCAGGACGCGATAAATCTGATCCTTGCTGTACGTAAAGACGACGAGGCGGGAATCGCCCGGCATAGCCAGCGGTTCCGCTCCACCGTTGAACGGATTCATGGGGTTCATGGCATCCGCCATTGATCCCAAGTTCAGCGGGGGGATAACAGGTTCGGCGCGCTTCGCGGGGCGCTCGGCAGCAGCCCACGCGCCTCCGACAACAGCCAGCGCGAGACAAGCGCATGCGAGCGCCGAGGAAGTTGTGCGCAATAGGGACATGGTCATGCCGGGGTCTTCTGGAGGGTGAAGAAGACTGGGTAGATCCCGAACGGATTCGGACCCAGCGCCTCCGCATCACTTTGGGGAGGCTTGATTTCGTAGCGGAACGTGATCGCGTACCGCATGCGCTTGGGCTTCTGGCCTTCTTCGTTCGTCGTCGCGATGAATTCGACGGCGACGGTGTTGTCAGGCAGCGGCGCGATGTTCTTGATTTCGGGTTCGCGGGTGAGCGTCGGGCTGGACGTCACGGCCCGGAACGGTGCGTCCTCGTCAAACCATTGATCGAACTGCTTGCGTGCAGTCCCAACCATCTGCTCCTTCGCGGACTTGATGCTCTTGTACATCCGCGCATCCTCGACCACCGGCGTCAGCATCGGTTCGATCGTGAACCAGCGCGTGATGAGGTCCTTGAACCCGACCGTCAGGTCACGTCCTTTCGGCTCGTAGGGCTGCAGCACTCTGACCAGGGGCTGGCCGTTGGCGTCGGAGCTGACGCCATAGGACTTCACCACGGAAGGTGCCGGCTCGCGCGTCGCCACGGCAACCAGGGCCGTCAAGCTCGCAATCAAGAAGGCGATCTTCCAATGGTTGCGGTCGACCTTGACCGCGGTCGTTTGATCGAAGACGGCCTGGGCAATGCTTTTCTCCGCATACATGCCGGGATGCGGTGAAAGCACCTTCGCTTGTTCGGATTTCTTGCTTTTGAAAAGACCCATTCCGGCACCCAATTAGATGCCGACAATTGAATCAGGAATGAATGCGGACGCTTGATTCAAAAGCCCCGCGATATTTGCGAGCTTTTCACCGATGTCATGTCAGTCGGTGAGCCACCTGACTAGCGCGTTCACGGAGTGAAGTTTGGGTGCCAAAAAGCGCGCGTTGGTTTACCGCGTTCGGGATAAATCCCCGGAAAGCGCCCATCCGCATAGAGGCTTTCCGCACTTTGGTCCATCGCGGGTATCCGCCCCGGATTGTCGTTCTACGTCCTGCGCGACAAGCAAGACGGTCTTAGCGCAGTTGAGCACCCCAGCTCTTCGAGCCTTGCATCGTCGCCAATGCATTCATTCCGCGAAAGCTGAAAAAAATGACCCCGCTTTCGCCGCGAGGGCCTGATCCGTTTTCCAAAAGAATAGCGCCATGACCGCGAATCATGACCCCTATTCCAATCAGCTCACGCCGCTCGAAGAAAGCGCCGTGAAGATGTTCTTTGAATCGCTCAAGCCGATTCAACCGGTGCTTGAAGAGGCGACCGTGGCCGAAGTCATGATCAATCACCACAACAGCGTGTGGGTTGAACGCAAGGGCCGATTGGAGCGTCTCGATCTCATGCTGGAGCCCAAGAAGCTTGAAGGCGCAATCCGCGCGCTGGCTTCGTCGGTTGAGAAATCGGCGGTCAAAGGCACCGATCAAGGGATCATCAACGCCGGCCATAAGGGGCTGCGGATCGCCGCAGTCATGCGCCCGACCGCAATCGACGGGCACGCCCTCAGCATTCGCCGTCACCGTGAAAAGAACCTGACGCTCTCCGACTACACGGCGATGGGCGCGTTCTCTTCTTCCGTCGCGCGCAACCCTGACGACGATCAGATCATCTTCCCGCCCGACGTCTCCGACGACGGGCTCGCGCACGCGCTGTCGACCATGGTGCGGCAGCGCAAGAACGTGCTCGTCGCCGGTGGCACATCGTCCGGCAAAACCACCTTTCTCAACGCGCTCGTTGGCGAGATTCCACACGAAGAGCGAATCATCTCCATCGTGGACACCCAGGAACTGAAGCTAAGCGTCCCGAACTGCGTTCGTCTTCTTTCGAATCCCGACAAGAAGGTCACGACCCAGCAATTGGTCGCGCTGAGCCTGCGTTTTCGTCCCGACCGTGTGCTGGTTGGCGAGGTGCGTGGCGGCGAGGCCTTCGACTTCATTCAAGCCCTCAATACCGGCCACGACGGCGGGATGGGCTCCCTGCACGCCAACAACGGCCGCACTGCGCTCTCCCGCCTGGAGAGCCTCGCCATGCTCGGCATCCCGCTCGGCTCGCGATGGGATCTGAGCGACATGCGCAAGCTCATCGCCGACTGCTTCCACTACGTCGTGCACATGCGGCGCACGGGCGAGATGCGGCACGTCTCCGAGATTCTGGAGATCCAGGGCTACGCAAACAACGACTACGTCATCAAACGTGTTTTCTAAGGGGGTTTCATCATGATCCAAGCAGTCCAGCGCCTGCTCAAACGCGCAACCACCTGGCGCGGCACGGTGGCACAAGCCGTTGCCATCACCACCCTGCTCTATGGGGCGGAGGCCCGCGCCGACGAATTGGCCTCTCTGTCCGGTTTCGTTTGCATGATCGCGAACTTCGTCAAGAGCGGCTACCTGCTCGCGGGCGGCGTGATTGTGATCGTGATCGGTGCAATCGCCATCGCGCAGTCCGAATCCACCATCGTCAAATTCGTCTCGACGATTGGTATCGGTATCGGCATTGCAGCGGCTTGTATCCCGCTGCTGCAGAAGTTCGGCATCTCCGCCACGTACTGCACGTTCGTCTAACCATGCGCCAGCACAAGGTTAGTCGCTCGCTGTCACTGCCTCGCATGATCGGTGGTGTCGTGCGTGGCTTCGCCATTGCCAACGGCACGCTCACCGCAGTGCTGGTCTACATCACCTACCGGGCGGGTTGGCAGTTTATCTGTGGATTCCTCGCGCTCGGCATGGTGGTTCACATGGCGCTGCGTTGGCTGACCAACAAGGACCCGTGGTGGAACCAAATCCTGATGGTCTATGACCGCTATGGCGACTTGTACGAGCCAGGCCCCTGGCACGGCAAGCTCGGCGCGCGCTTTCGCCGGCCCTACGGGTTCGACAGTGATCTGCCATGCTGAAGAAAAAACGGCCCATCCAGGAAATCGCTCCCTGGCTCACCTTTATCACGCCCTCGCTGGTGCTCGGCAAGGATGGCAGTTTGCTGGCCACCTACGGGCTGGGGGGCGTTGACGCGGACCACCCCAACAAGAGTGAGATCACATCCGCTCGGGATCAGCTCGATCAGGCCTGCCGCAGCCTGGACGGTCGCATCACTGCGTGGTGGCGCATCAAGCACCGCCGCGCACACGACTACATCGCCGGCGAGTTCGCCAGTGCTCATGACGCCAAGATCGACGAGCTCAATCGGGCCAACATGTCATCGGGCAAGTTCTACCAGAACACGCACTCGCTCGCGCTCAGCTACACGCCCGCATCCGGCCTGGACAAGATCTTCGAAAAGATCAGCTACCACGTCACGGTGGGCGGCAAGGGGCTGGTCGCGGCGTTATTCGAGTCGCTAAAGGACACGTTCCTCGCGCGCAACGCGTTCGCATTCGATCTTGCCAAGACGCAGGCCGATGCCAAGCGCTTCGAAGGCATGCTCGATGCGTTTGTTGGCGGCAACACCAAGATCGGGCTCAAACGGCAGATGCTGCAGGAGTCCATGGCACTTCTGCATCAAGCGGCGAACCCATCGGTGCCGCCACGCAGGATTCGCTTCCCGATGACGCTGCTGGACACCCACCTCACCGAGTCGATCGTGACGCCGGGTGCCGAGCAACTGCTCTTTGAGTCGGCGCATGGAATGCGCTACGCGGCCGTGGTCGCCGTCAAGGAATGGCTCGGCTTCCAAGAAGCGGCGCTGGACGTCCTGACGAAGCTCGATGTTGAGCTGGACGTCTGCGTCCTCTACCGCTTCTTGGACAACTCCAAGGCCAACGTCTACATCGAGAAGATCCGCAGCTTCTACAAGATGGCGAGCTTCAACCTGTGGAAGATTCTGAAGCAGTTCGCTGCCAAGGAAGAACAGGAGAACGATGAGGGCCGGGAACAGCTCGCCGACGAGGCGGGTCAGGCACTTCGCCGGCTGACCGCGGATGGTCAGCAGCATGGCTTCGCCAACATCTCCGTCATCGTCTACGGCAACACCGAAGAGGAATGCTCGGACGCGGTCAGTCTGGTCGTTGGCGCCATCAGTAACGCGGGGTTCGGCACGATTCGTGAAGGTACGAACCTGATGCCCGCCTGGAACTGCACGCTGCCCGGTCGTTGGGACAACCAGCGGCGCCTGCAATTTGTCGAAACACCGGCCGTGTCGGACGTCGCCCCGATTTGTACGATCAATCCGGGGCCGACCCGCAACGACTGGCTCTCGGACAAGGCCGGCAAGGAGATGCCACCACTCACCTGCTTGCCGACACGCCACCTGACTGCCCAGCGCGTCGACATGCACGAGCCCGGGGGCAATGGCCACCTCTTCGTGATCGGCCCGATCGGTGCCGGTAAGTCGGTATTCCTGAATTTCCTCATGTCACAGTCGGGGCGCCATAACCCCCGGCGCATCCGGTTTGATAAGGACCGGTCGACACGCATCACCACGCAACTCGGTGGTGGTCAATTCATCGATGTCACCGGTAAGTTTGCGACCGCCACACGCTGCAACCCGCTGTCCCTGCTCGGCGAGGCGGAGAACCACGCCTACGTGACGGAATGGCTGATCTTGGCCATCGAGGACGAAGACGGATTCAGGCTCACCCCCACACAGAAGACGGACATCTTCGACGCGGTTCAGATTCTGGCCGGCTATAGCCGCGAGCAATGGACCCTGTCCTTCTTCGCCACACTGATCCACGCCGATCTGCGCGAGCGGCTGCAGCTCTGGATGAAGGGTGGTCAGTACGGTGACTTCTTCGACAACGTCGACGACGCGTTCCAAATCAGCGATGACCTGACCATCGAGATGGGTGAGCTGCTCATCAACTACGAGCGCGCGGCGGTTCTATTCCTAGACTACGCCTTCTTCCGGATCAGCAAGAGCATGGATGGTCAGCGATTCACGCTGATCGAGATTGAAGAGGCGGGCTTCTTCTTCAAGTACGAACGCTTCTACAGGCGCTTGGAAACGTGGCTGACCACCATCCGCAAGCTCAACGGTGCCGTGTGGATGGCAACACAGTCGCTGCGCCAGATCGCGCGGATTACCGACTTCGAGGTGCTGAAGGAAACCATCGCGAACTTCATCTACCTGCCCAACAGCCTCGCCAATACCAGCAAGAACCTGTACTGCGACACGTTCGGCCTGACCGTCGACCAGGTGCAAATGATCAACGACGCCGTGCCGAACCGCGACTACCTGTGGGTCACCCGGACCACGTCGCGCATGCTCCAGACGGACTTCAAGCCTGAGATGGTTGCCCGGCTGCGCTCCGACGGCAAGGCGCAAGCGGTTTTCGACAAGCACTACATGCAGGGCGATGGCTGGGAGGACCGCTACGTGCGTGAACTTCTGGCCGCCTAAGCCGAAGTCGTACCACGGCGCTGCGTTGCGCCATCTCTCAATCGAAGGAGCCACCCATGCTCAAGACCACATTCTCTGCAACTTTGCGAAAGATGCGCGGCACATTCGTCGTGGCCGCATCCGCCGTCGTGCTGTCGAGCCCCGCCCATGCCTCCGGCTGGCCGGTGTTCGATGCCGCTAACTTCCTCAAGAACACCATCAGCGCGGCGCAAGCGTTGAAGACCGAGGTGTACGAGAACACCAACATCATCTACCAGTACAAGATGATGCTGAACCAGCTCCAGCAGGCTGTGGGCCTTGATGACATCAAGAACCAAGCGCAGATCGACTCGATCCTGGCGGACGTGAAGCGCTACTCGGACTACGGCCAAGTGCTCCAGCAGCTTTACGGGGCAGTCTCCAGCGATGCGAGCTTCTTGGACAAGGTGAACGGCCTGGTGGTGGTGTCCGGCAAGTCGCCCGCGCAATGGTTCGAGGACCAACGCACGCTCCTGACCTCTGGGAATAAGACGGCGCAAGCCTTGTTCGATGCCGGCACCGACGTCGCCAAGAACATCGCGCATCTGGCCCAACGTCGTCAGGACCTGCAGTCACAGATGACGCTGAGCCCGACGGCGCAGGCCACCGCCCAGACCACCAATCAATACCTGGACCTGCTCTCCAGCCAGAACGCCGACCTCATCAAGCTGATTGGCACCAAGGTGCAGGCTGACGCCGTGAAAGACCGGAAGGAGAACGCCGACACGGAAGAAAAAACGGCGGCCATGCAGAGCGTGATCTCCAGCCAGGACGCTCAGCTCCAGAAGCTGCGCCAGTCCGTGTACACGCGCAGCAGCACCGCCCAGTGAGAGTGGCACAGATGAGCTTTCCTCGACTGATGGGCCTGATGCGCATAGCGTTGCTGGTCTGCCTCGCGGCGTTGTCGACAGGTGCAACGGCGCAGGCAGACGCGACCTTCCCTGTCACGACACCCTCGACGCCGTCTCCCACCGGCTCTGCGGGGTCAGGCGCGGATAACCAATCCGGTCCCAACCTCGCCGGGCCGAAAGGCGCGGTCGGGGAAGCCATCTCTAGCGCGCTCAAGAAGTTCACCGATTCGACGGCGCAGGTCATCAATGCCGCGGTCGGTATCAGTCACACGATTACCCCAGAAGCCGCCAAGTTCGCGGCGGCGCTGGGCATCATCACCATTGTCCTGGCGGCAATGCGCTTCGCTGGCGCTCACCACCCCGTCACCGCGTGGACGAACTTCCTGGAAGAGATGGCGACGCTCGGGATATTCGCCGCGATCTATGTGGGATACGAGCGGTTCGCGCCAGGCATCTACCAGTACTTCAACACCATGGCCACGTCCATCGCCGGCGGCGACCTTTCGCCCGGTGCGACGTTGGCCACGACGGCCGGCAATTTGTGGGACTCCTACGGCAATGCCCTGAATGCCGCGACCTGGTACCAGAAGATTGGGGTGGCCCTGGCCCTGATCCCCCTGCTGCTTGCCTTCGCCGTGACGGTGGCGACATCGGTGATCTACAACTTCTACATCTCGCTCGGTCAAATTCAGGTGGCCATCGGCATCGTCGTCGGCCAGCTCGCGGTCGCCCTGGGTTTTTCCGAATTCACGCGCAAATACTTCCTCGCCTGGTTTGACTACATGGTGTCCGGCTCTCTGTATGCAGTGGTCGCGGCAATCATGTCGAAGCTGGTGACCGCGTCGTTCGCATCTTCACTCGGTGACGTGAACTCGATCGGTACCGACACGATGGCGGGCGCCTGTTATGCGCTCGTGCTGAGCATCTTCCTGCTGTTCATTTCGTTCGAGATTCCGAGCATTGCAGGCAAGCTGTTTGGCAATGGTGCCGGCATCAGCGGCGGGGCCGTAAAGGGCGGCATCAAGGCGGCGTGGGGCCTTGGCAAGCGCATGGCGGGCTGACGATATGAACCACACGCCAATGCCCATCGCTGCATTGACCGCCACGCTCGGTTCGCGGCTGGACCTCGTTCGGCAGTACGCGAACGAGTCGTCGAGCGCGGATTTCGAGCGCAAGTGGTTGTCCGTGCTCGAAACCTGCGCCGACTGGTATTCGTCGATGCCGCTGCGCCCCGAACAGCATCCGGAACCCGGTGGCGCGTTTCGCGCCACGGTCGAGACCGTCTACTACGCCCTGCGGCTATCCGGGGGACAGAAGTTCGGCGCCGACCAGCCCTCGGAGCGTCGGCGCAAGCTCGAACCACAATACCTGTATGCCGTGTTCCTCGCGGCGTGCTGCACCTGGCTGGACGAACCGTTCCGCCATTTCCAGTTCTACCGACTGAGAGACCAGGCCGAGTGGAGCCCTGCCGCGCATGGCGCCTTCTCGGCTTGGCTGGAAGGTGGCGAATACCGTGTGCAACGCCGAGAGGCGCCATTGCCCATCGAGCGGATGCGTACCGCCCTGCTCGCACGTTCCATCCTCGGCAACACTCGGCTGGAGCTGCTCGAGAGCATGGTGCAAACCGACCTCTTCGGTGCGATCAATCCGGAGAGCCGCCCGGCCGGTACCGAGTCGCTGCTGCACAAGGTCCTGCGTCAAGCCGTGGCGGTGACCTGCGACACCGAGGACAAAGCACGGCGCGCGCGCTTTGCCCCCGATACCACGCCGATTCCTCCCGCGAAGACGTTGGAGGACGGATTTGCCGCTCACGCTCAACCGGCCCCGGCGGCCGAGAAACGTCCATCGCAGCCCAAAGCCAAGGCGGCAAAGAGCGAGCCGTCGGCAGCGGATAGCGTCTCGGCGCTGTTCGAGCAGGCCAAGGCCACGCCGACGTCAACCGCTTCAGCTTCGCCTGAGACGCCAGCGCCGACATCGGAGAAGCCCAACACCCAAAGCTCACTGTTCGACTTGGACTCGATGCAGGTGCCCAAAGAGCCAACGGTCAAACAGGAAGACCCGTTTGCCGAAATCCTGAGTTCTGCGAGCACGCTCATGCGCGAGTTCTTCCGCGCACTCGTGCAGGACGTCGAGTCGGGCAAGGTGGCCGTGCACTGGGCCGAAAAGGGGCTGGTGCTGCAAAAGCGGATTCTCGGCAGCTACGGCATCGCCAGCGAAACGCTGGTGGACAACCTGCGCAAGCTCAACCTCCTCGCCAGCTCGCAGGGCGCTGACATCGTGCTGGTCGAGCGCATTGGCTCGCTGATCCTCGCCCGTCCGCAGCAATGAACTACGTGAGCCACTTTCGCCCGATCTTCGAGGCCCGCGCGGCCGTCGGTTGGCTGATCGGTTTGATCTTGCTCCCCCTGTCCGGCATGCCCCACGCATGGGCGTTCGCGGTCATTTGTGCTCTGTTCCTCGTGGCGCGCGCCTACCAGGTGCGCAAGGCGCTGGCCTTTCGCATGTCGATTTCGACGCGTTGGCTCACCCTCATTCAGATCGACGTGCTGCTGCGCACGAGTGCCCGCATGCGAGCCGACCTTGACGCGATGTACTTCGGTAACGGCTTCGAATGGACGCAGCGCCATTGCCAGATCGCGCACGACATCTTGCGCATGCCGTCCACCGAAATTCCGGGTCTTCCGAAGTGGCTCCCGCCGAAAGTCGCCAAGCGAATCGAGACCGCGTTTGCGCCGCCCAACAGCGTCCCCGACACGGCCCCGCAGGGCAAGTCCTGGATCCACGGGATGGAACCCAACAAGATCGAAGTGCCCCTGCACTATAAGGCGCTCGGCGGTCACACGGCCGTGAGCGGCACCACGGGTGCCGGGAAAACCAAGACCTACGAGCTGATTGCGACACAGGTCATTCACAGCCCCAACAAAGACGTCCTCATTATTGTCGACCCGAAGAACGACAAGGACTTCAAGAAGCGCGTCGAGCGTGAATGCAAGCGTGCCGGTCGCAAGTTCCTGTACTGGAAGCAGGCTGCGCCGTCCGAATCGATTCGGATGAATCCGGTTGAGAATTGGTCGCAGCCGTCGGAAATCGCCAGCCGCGTCTCCCAACTGATGGAAGAAGGCCCTTTCCGCGACTTTGCCTTCCTCTTCATCGACCGCGCAGTCAAGGGTGAGCTGTACGTCGGCGACAAGCCGAACCTCCGCTCGATCCTGAATTACGCACAGTCCGGCATCAATGGTCTGCTCGATCGATGCCTGCGCCGATTCTTTCCGGAAGCGGGCATGCTCGACTGGGAAGACGAGGCCAGAGGCTTTCTGCAGCGCATCGCCCAGAAGGGCGGGGTGGATCCTCTGCAGGGGATGGTTCAGCTCTACGTCGACAACTTCGCAAAGAAGGGCCTCGGCCACGAGACGATCGACGGCCTGGTGGCCACCTTCGTGCACGATCGCGAGCACTACATGCGGATCATCGCCTCGGCGCTGCCGCTGCTGCAGATGCTGGCTACCGGCGAAACCGGTCTCATGCTCGCGCCGAAGGCCGACGATTTCACGGATGACCGTGAGATCTGGGATATCGAGCGCGTGATCAAGCAGAAGGCCGTCCTGTACGTTGGCCTGGATTCGATGTCCAACAGCATCGTCGCCAAGGCGATCGCTTCCATGCTGCTGGCCGACGTGGCTTCTGTCGCGGGCGCCATCTACAACTTCTACGAGACGCCACCCGACATCGTCTTGCTGGTCGATGAGGTGGCCGAAGCCATCAACGAGCAGGTGATCCAGATTCTCAACAAAGGCCGTGGCGCCGGCTTCCGGTCGTTCGTGGCGTTCCAAAGCCGCTCCGACCTGGAAGCCAAGCTTGGCAGTGCTGCAAAGATGCTGCAGGTGCTCGGCAACCTGAACAACCAGATCATCCTGCGCCTTGAGGATACCGACACCGCGCAATGGTTCTCCGACAAGGTGGGCGAGACAGCCATTCGCAACATCGTGGTGTCGAGCAGCGCAAGCACAGGTTCCGAGTCGCACGTCGGGGAATTCAGCGGCTCCGTATCTCGCTCGACGCAGTTGGAGAAGGCGCCGCTGATTCCGCCACGCCTCATCACCGAACTGCCGAACCTCCAGTACTTCATGCGCATCTCCGGTGGCTCGGTCTACCAAGGTCGCATTCCCATCATCCAAGGATAACTGCAGCATGCCCAGTCTGTTTCGACAAGTCGTGAACCAGTACAAGCTTTCGTCGAAGCTCGCGCCCGTCTTCATCGCCTTCCCGGAGCTGGATGACTCCTGCAAGCGCGTCGTCGATTTTCTCGGCGTCAATTTTCGCGTGCGCGAAGAACCCCTCGTGGCCGAGATGCTGATGGATGCGTTGTCGGCTTACCGCCAGGCGCGCAAGGAGGGCGACGCGAATATTGCTTTCGTGCGCGGCCTCTTCACCCGCTCGCACGAGATCTTTTCCATGCGCTACGCCGCGTTCAAGGGCGAGAAGTACCACGTCTGGGCACCACTGCAGGAACCCATCCCGGACTTCGAGGCACGCCAAAGCGCCGGCTACCAGTGCCGCATGGTCGATGAGCCCTGCCCTGACGACGTGACGCCGCGCAGCGCTGCCATGCAAATGGCTGCGCGGGTGCTCAGTGGGCACGTCTTCTGCCGCTATTTCGAGGAATACGATGTCGCTGAAGAATTCGCTCATCGCTAAGGTGTCCCGGCTCGATCTCGATACGGTCGGCCGTATCGAACTCGCCGCCCGAGGCTACCTGCAGGAACTGGCCGAGATTCCGCCCGAGTACGCCCGCGGCCGCGAAGCACTGTGCTTCGCGCTGCAGAGCGTCGCACTTCGCCGACCGGCGCTGTTCTGGTTTGGGTTGGCTTCCGTCATCGTGACGCCGGCGTTGCTGATCCTGCGCGTGGTGCTCTGATGGCTGACAGTCGCTTCGCCTCGCACCTTCGCCTGTGGACGCTTGTTGCCCCGATCATGCTCGCGGTCGGCTGTCCCTTCCTCGAAGGCGATACCACATTCGAGATTTCCGACGCCGAACTGGCGTCGGTTGAACTGAACCTGGGAGACACCGCGGCGACGCGGGCTGCGGATCGGACCAACACGCAGTTTCGGCACTGGTTCGTCGAGTCTGGCGCCATGAAGGCGTGGACGTCCACGCTGCCGAACAGCACCGATATCTCCGACGCTGGCGCGACGGACATGAGCAACGCTTGGCTGCGGCACTTCTGGATGTCCATCTACCGAGGCATCTTCCGCGCGAACGTCGCTCTCTCGTGGGCATTCGGTGCCTTCGTCTTCGGCATGGCCATGATGAACGACGGTGCCGTCTCGCGCCGAATCAAAGCAGCTGCTGCCGGGTTCGCAAGCCCCGTTGCTTTTCACGTGGCGGCACACGCCACGGTCATCACCCTGGGATTGGGCACGTCCGCCCTCCTGTTTCCATTTTCCTTGAACACGATGTGGTGGTCAGTCGGCGCGCTGGTGTTGGGCGTGCTCGGCTGGCGGATGGCTGCATCGTTTCACGTAGGCCGATAGCCGCGTTTCATTCCGTCCCACTGGCGCCCATTTTGGGAGCAAATTTTAAGGAGCACACCATGCAGAACACGATCGATAAGGTTGCAGGCGCCGACAACTCCGACGTTGCCGTGACGACGAACGGGGATACCCTTCCCAACGATGAAGTTGAATCCAGCGCCGCAGCGAATACGGCAGGCGCAACAACACCGTCCGACGTTGAACAAGAACTCAACGAGATGGAGAGCGCGGTCGATGCGCTGCAGCGCGACAGTCTGATCTCGGCGGCCGACGCGGACAGCCAGAAGGGCGAGGTTGCGCGCACCCGCAAAATGTTCCGCGAAATGTCGCCGGATGATCGCGCCAAGATCGTGTCCCGCCGGCGCGAACTGGGGCGCCAGATCCTGACCCGTCAGCTCGCGGGTGCGTCTGTTGTCGAGACTATGGTCAAACTCAACCACACGCGCCTCAAGCCCCTGTTCGAGCAGTGGTGGCCGTTCATGAACCGGATGACCATCAACCTGACCCGCTTCGGACACAGCACGTTCACCGCGTCGGAGCTGTCGACCATCACAAAGCACTTCGAGACACAAATGGCCAATCTGGAAGCCTACGTCGATGAGCAGCTGCGCGTCGCCGAGGGCTATCGCGCAGCACGCGAGAAGGACATGGAATCCAGCGGCGCAATGATCTGGAAGCCGTCGGTCACAAAGCCGTCGATGGAGATGGTGGTCGAAGCATACTCGCCCTTCTCGATGCGGGCTCTGGGCGTGCTGAACAAGTTCGACCGGGCCATGGATCACTTCGACTTCATGGTGTGGAACGCCATCCGCGATCAGTCGGACGTGAACGAGGAAGTGAATCGCTTCCTGCGCAAGTTCCAACCGCTGGCCATTCGTTGCTACACGACGCACCTGCGTCTGATGACCACCGTGCGCAACATCTGATCTGAGCGCGCTCGTGCCCTGCCGGACGACCTCCGCCGTATCTTCACCTGTTGGTGGCGGTACGGCGTACGCATCGGCACAGAGGGTTCCGCCGGCGGCGGGCCACATGCGCTCGGCATTTCCTGAATCGCCTGCAAACGACATCACCATGGAAGCGACATCGCTGCTGAGCGAGATTCGATCTCTCAATATCGCGTATCTGCGCCTTGCTCGCAGGCTGCTAGCCACCGATCAAGCCCTGGCGACAACTGCGCTGGGTATCTCTCAATCGATGGGCGAGGCATTGCTGACCCTCGACGAAGAGGCATGCGTGCGCATGGCACAGACCAATCTGTTTTTGTGCCGCATCCACTTTGATGATCGGGTGCTCGCTGCGCTGTTGGCTGGACCTCGCCTGGAGCTGTTGGAAAGCCCTGCCTCGGCGGGCAAGGCGGCCCCCGCGATTGCGTGACGCCCCGGGTTCGGCGCGCAGCGGTCTACTCCACCGACATTTTTTGAAGCCGATTGCCGGTTTTTGCGAGTCACTGCCATTTATGGAGTGGCGACGCACTCGATCGCTAACCGCTTACACATCCATTGGGAACACCATGAACTCACAGGCCACACTGACAAAGCTGTCCGTCGCATGGACGCTGGTCCGCCACATCGCATTCTGGGGTGGTTGGGCTTTCCGCTTGCTGGTTGTCGTGCCGAGCGTCGCGTTCTGCCTACTGCTTGCGATCCATAGTGACTTCTCATTCTCCGCGATCCCGCGCGAGCTGCTCCAGTCCGTCGCTGATAGAGCCAAGTATCCGGCGGCTCCGGCTGGCTATATCACGATGCAGACATGCAAGGACACCACGTCTGCCGTCAAAGGCTTGCCCCCGCCGCAGGCCCTGTGCAAGACGTTTGGCTTCGAACAGCAGTCGATCGACGCTTCGGCGCGCGAAGCGGGGATGAATCTGGCGCTGATGTACAGCATCTTCGCGCTTCTGGGCTGGGGTTGGTACTTGTTCTCTGGGTCCTTCAACGACAGCCTGCGCGCATTCCGCTCGTCGCTTCAGAAGGTCCGTCGAGCCTAAGTCCCGGGTGCCTGCGAGTTTCCAGAAGCTTCACCCGGCTCGCAGGCCACTTGCCGACCCCATCGGCCATCGCAGGCTCGGGGTTGGCCACCGTATTGGTTTCTCAGATGCCCACGTCAATCCTAGACGAACTGAACCCGTCACAGCGCGAAGTGGCAGACCTACGCCTGCACTGTGTCGCCGTTGCCTGCCCGGGCGCCGGAAAGACAAAGACAATTGCGACCAAGGCAGCCATTCTTCTCGCCGATCCCGCATGCAGGGTCGGTGCTGTGACCTTCAACAAGGAGGCGGCCACGGAACTGCAGGAGCGCATTCGCGCGCTGGCCGGGCCGGCATCGAAGGCTCGCCTGTTGGCAGGGACCTTTCACGGGCTGGCGTTCAAGCAGCTCACACCAAAGGGATGCAAGCAGCAGGACATCGCCAACGAGGGGGACCAGTTGGCGCTGGTTGCACAAGCCCTGAAGGAAGCCGACCTTGATTGGAAGGAAGAAGCCGCTTTGGCCGCCATCGAGGCAATCAAAATGGACTTCGGCAGGGTTCCGCCTGGCAGCGTTGAGGAGCGCCTGTATTCGGCATACCAACAAGCGCTGGCGCGGAACGGGAAGCTCGACTTCCAGGACATGCTCTGTATGGCCATCGAGGGCATGGAGCGCGGAACCATCTCGCCCTACCCTTTCACGCACCTGCTGGTCGATGAGTTCCAGGACACCGATCCGCTGCAATACCAGTGGGTCGCGCAGCACGCGCGCAGTGGCTCGATCGTGACCGTAGTCGGTGACGATGACCAAAGCATCTACGGCTTCAGGGCCGCGCTCGGATTCCGAGGCATGGAGTCGTTCATCAAGGAGTTCGACGCGCGTCCCGTGATTCTGGGGGAGAACTATCGCTGCAAGTCAGAAATCCTCGCCGCTGCCGACAACGTCATTCGGAACAACAAGGAGCGCATCCGCAAAGATCTGGTCGCCGCGCGTGGCCCCGGCGGCCACATCTCGTTTCGGCGCTTCGATGACGAATATGCCGAGGCCGTGAACGCAGTGGAGGCCCTCGCAGCGTCGATGCGCGCCAGCAAATCGGCAGCGATCCTGGCAAGAACGAACCGTATCCTCGACCCAGTTGAGGCCGTCTGCCGCTCCCATGGCGTGAAGTATTTCCGAGCGTCCGGCAAATCAATCCTGAGCCGGGCCGAGGCCGCGCTAATGTGCAACCTGCTCGAACTCATCCAGAAAACGAAGACCAACGGCCTCGATGCCGTGCTGGCGTTCGCTGGCGTCGGAGCGCAAGACCTCAAGACGTTGCACAGCCGGATCGGTCCCAGTCTTGAGCAGCGGCCGCGCAAGGAGCTGGTCGAGATGGGCCTGGCCGAGAGCACCGCGGACACGTACCGGGAGCTGATGAAGCGGCTTGCCGAATGGCGCGGTCTCTGCGATCGGAAGTTCTATCCGCTCGTGCTGGAAGGTGTCTACGAGTGGATGGCTCAACGTGCCAAAGCAGACACCGCCAAGCGTGCGGTCACCACGACCTACGACGTGCTGAGCCGCCTCAACGGTCCATTCTCGGATCGTATCGCCTTCCTGCGGCGCGAGAACAACGTACCGGCGGCCGACGCGCTGATTCTCACGACCATGCACAACTCAAAGGGCTTGGAGTGGGATCACGTATGCATCATCAGGGCTGAAGAAACCGTGGTGCCGAACGAGAAGAGCACAGAGTCCGAGGAGCGTCGCTTGTTCTACGTGGCCATGACCCGTGCGCGCGACCGTCTTGAGATGAGCACGGCGAAGAAGAATCCAACCTCTCGATTCGTTCTTGAAGCCGGTGTGTCGAAATAATCAGCTAGACTTTTCCCGACAGCACGAAGTTCAGAATTTCGCCGGCATTGGGTTCGCCCCAAGTTTCGTGTGCCACCCATTCGAAAAAATTCGATTCCGCTGCCTTGGAGGGCTTCTTGCCTGCGACGACCTTCAACTCCTTCACAGAACACTGATCGTTGTAACGCGAGAGCATCGCCGACTGATCGTCAGCGGATAGTTCCCCAAAGTAGCCCTGCGCATGCGGAATGCGAGCTGCGAGGTATTGCGCCCGCGCATCCTCTTCATTCTTTGGGCTTCGTGCCAACGGCTTCTGCTGCTGTTGACCAGCTCCGGCAGACTCAGCCTTGCCCGCGCCCTTGCCCCAATCCTCCGTAAGCGACTTGCGAAAGTACGCCGGGATGTTATCCAACGGCGGAACACCCTTCTTCGCTTGTCGAGCGCGCGTGTAGCTGATTGCCTCCAGGATGCGTTCGGCTCCGAACGTGCGAACGAGGCGCTTGGCCTCGGAATGCGGGACACCGAACTTGACCACTGTGTTGACTAGGTCTTGGTGAGGCTCCTCCTCCAGTGCGCTCACTTTGCGACTGATCTTGAATTGAATCTCACCGACGGTTCGGCCGACCTTGTGCTCGATCAACTCGATCTCATGGTCTGATACATCATTGATTTCGGCAATACTCGGCGTCAACACCGCTCGCTTGAAGATCTTGTATTCCTTGTATTTGGTCTCGCTCTCTTCGCGTCCGAGTATGAGATTGCGAAAGGTGGCCAGTGGGATACGTGCGGTCAGGCCTATCCGTTCGAACCGTACAGTGTTCTCCCACAACGCAAGCGAATAGGACCGCCGGAACAGCTTGGCGATCCGCATGTCGATCATTGCGTACCGTTGGGGATCCAGTAGCTCCTCACTGATCTGCGGAGCGAACGAATACGACAAGACGGAGCCCACAATCTTGGCGCCGGCAATGAGTGTTGAACCCGTCCATGTCGACGTGCCGTCGCTATTGAGCTGATCCCAATCCACGACAGTGCGCATCAACGATTTTGCGGTCTCTTTGATGTATGCGTTGTCCTTCGTGGTGAGGTCGAGCGCTGCCATCATCTGAGGGATAGAGACCTGAAACGTGTTGTTTGTTTCTCGGCCTGCCAGGCGTTGCTCGATGGCGTTCTTGATCAGTGCATTGAAGATGCGGCGCTGCTGGAGCGACAGCGCACTACCTACCGGTGAAACGTGGATCGCTTGAACCGCCTTCTTGAACGGCTCAGGAGCCTCCTGTTGTTGAAACAGGGCGATCTGGGAACCCTTCTTTGCTTCGGGTACGCGTGCCATGACCTAGTGGGTGGGTTCGCTATAGGTGAAAAACTAGGGGTAGATTTTTCACCTATAGCGCTCGTTTGGCAATCTTACGTTGCCAGGAAGGGACAGCGCTCGCTGCCTGAGTGTTCGACTCTTGATCTCGCTCTCCCCAAAAACGTTCACCTTTTACGCGGGCTTTCGGCCCCGCATTCCTCGAAAGGTGAACGGATTTGGGGGGCTTTCCGCAGTTGCCCGTCCATCTATTGTGCTCCATAGCGCTCATTTGCCCATTTCGTAAGCATTGGAAGGGGCGACAGACTCTTGAAGTCGTCTCGGGTGCGCTTTCGGAGCCAATTGCCCCAAATCCTTTCACCCTTCCCCTCCCCAAATCCTTTCACCTATGCCCGGGAGCCTGGGGCTGGATGGAAGTGGGTACTCACGGGGTTACCCCAAATTCGTTCACCTATGGAATCCCCAAATCCTTTCACCTATGTTTGCAGGCATGGATTTGTGCGGGAGTGCCTGCTCGCATGCGCCCCAAATCCTTTCACCTTTCATCTCCCCAAATCCGTTCACCAAGCGGGTCCAACCTACGGTCTCGTGTGTCGCACCTGGGCTGTACTCTAGGGTGGCTCTCCCCAAATCTGTTCACCCTCGCCATCCCCAAATCCTTTCACCTTTAGGGTTCGCTGGCGGCGCCCCAAATCCGTTCACCAAAGCCCCAAATCCACAACCCCTTGGCCCCAATGGCTTTCACCGTAGCCCCAAATCCACAACCGGCGTTCCCCAATGGTGTTCACCCAATCCACAAATCTATGCACCATATGACCGGCAAAGCCTTACTGGGCTTGGGTTTCCGGAGCCTAAATGTTGTTTAAAGGTTTAAAGTGTTTACGTAAACAAAGTAAACGCTGCGTCTCTTTCAGAGAGCGTCAAAAAAAGACAAAGACCCAGGTACACCTGGGCCTCGTCGTTGAAAAACCTGCATACAGCGTGCTGTTGCTAGCCCGCTGATGGCTCTACCAACTCTTGGTCAACCAGTGCCTTCAGCTTCTCAGCCAGCGCCTCTTGTTTATCAGCCGGAATTTCCTTCAGCTCCAAGCTAATTCGGCCGTCAGGAAATGTCTTAAGTTGGCCGCGCTGCACACCATCAGCTTTGAAATCGAAAAGCTGGTGGTAGCGAGTGCGACTTCGCTTCGCGGTAGCGCCCGGGCCTTGCAGGTTGCGCAAGATGAGCTCCAATTCGCGCACCGTTCTCTTGCCTTCGATAACTGCCGTCAGATGACGATCAGCGCCTTCCTCCCCGACACGGTCGAAGATCAACTTGAGGCAGTAGGCCGCCTGCAACCCCACACGATCAGCACTTTCTGCCATGCGCTCTAGAATGGCTCTCGGCAGTGCGTTCAGCGAAAGAACCTTGCTGACGTATGCCTTGTCTTTGGTGACCTTCTCAGCCAGCGAATTTTGATCCGCGACCACCTGTTGCTCGATCAATTGCTGCCACGCAATCGCGTCATCGAAGATTGACTGCCGCTCGTGGTCGTTGTTCGCTCGGTAAGCCGTGGTGTAGAGGTCGATGGGCAGTACGTCATGACGTTCTTCGGCATCGATGTGCGTCTCGCCCAGCGATCTCTTCGCACGCAGCCGACGCTCGCCGTCGATGATCACATACTTGCCAGGGAACTGAGGTAGGCGCGTGAACTTGATGGCCTCAATTTGGCCTTCCCTTTGAAGGGTTAGGGCCAACTCTTGGATTTTCGCCTCTGGATAGAAGACGCGAGGGTTGTACGGGTTCGAGACGCAATCGGCAATTGCGATGCTCTTGCGCCCACCAACTGCGGACGCAGTTGGGCCGGCAGCAGGTTCCACCGTGTTGGCGGTTGTCTCGGTAACGGGTTGAGATTCTTGCTCCTGAGGGGAAGCCGGAGGCGGTTCCTGCTCTCGCTCGCGAGTCTGAATGGCCTGCTGCTCGTTCTTGAACCCCTTAATCAGCCCGCTCGCGAGGGTGAGCTTTGGGATGGGCTGCCCCTTTGTTGTCGAGGCGCCTTGCACTTTAGTGTCCTTAGTATTCTTAGACATTTTCCACCTTTTGCGAACGCGATTGAGTGATGTGCTGCGTCAACTCAAGGACCAGCGACTCGATTTCAGCGCGTGCTTCCTTCAACCCCTTCATGTATCGCCCGCACTCATGTGCGGTAGTCCCAAGAGCAAACAGCTGCCGATAGATTTCACGTTGGGCAATTTGACTCTGGAGCAGATGCGTACCAACGTCTTGCTGGTTCAGCAGCGAAAGGATTTCTTCTCGCATGCGTGTACGGCCATTGATGTTGTTCAGCATCAGTGCGGAAGCTAATTCCGGATTGATGCGCCGTTTGATGTTCTTGATTTCGTTAATCATTGCCAGAGTGCTGAACAAGTCAGCCGGCGATGGCCCCATTGGGATCAGGCAGAAATCTGCGATGCCGAGCACCTCGGGCGTTCGCGGGTCCTCAAGGTTACCAGGGCAGTCCACAACGACAAGATCGTATTTGCCTTGCAATTTTTGGATTTCGTTTCCGATCTTAGAACCTGCGGGAGCGAGACTCGCCACCGAAATCTTGAGAGGCTCCTCACCGCTTGTTGCCCATCGCAATGAGGTGTTCTGAGGATCTGCGTCGACTAGAGCGACGTCCGTGCCTCCAGATTGGAAGGCAGATGCGAGATTGAGACTCAGCGTTGTCTTACCTACGCCACCTTTTTGGTTTGCGATTGCAATCGTAAATGCGCTCATAGGTTCTCCAAGGTTTTTGTGATTTTAGCGAGACTTGCTGTGAACTCAAGGAATTTCTTATCTCTCTTAGTGTTTTTCTCATCAGCCGTTGTAAATGAGTTGCCACGTGGAAACTATCCTCGTCATGCACTGTGGACTGAACTTTGCGACCAGTTTCCACGTGACAACCCGTCACATCTTTCCTGACGCTGGAGTGCAGTTGTCACGTGGAAACTCGTGCCAAGCATACGTTGCATGTGCGGTTCGGGCGAACGGGCTTCGTGGCTGACGGGAACACTTGGAGCTATTAGCCGAATCGGCGATCGCAATGACGCGAAGTCTGGGCGAAACTTTTACGGATCTACCGAACCCCATTGGTAGCTGCCACCTGGAAACGCGATGGGCCCCTTTGCTGGCGTCACTATCCAGCATCTATGTGATGCAATAGAAGGTTCAGAAGTACGGTCTCTGGCGGCAGTCGGCGACAACATGTCGCATGATTCTGCGTGCGCATGACACTCGTCTGATAAGTTGTCACGTGGAAACTGCAGCAATGCAGCTGGGGATGCTTGCGGGGCGAGTTTCCACGTGACAACTCATTGAGGGGTTCACGGGGGCTCGCTATATACTGAAAGTTAGCCCAATGAAGGACGGGCTTCGTTTGATCTTGGCGCCAGCTTAAGGACAGTGCCGGCTAAGCCTGCAAAGACGGGGAAGTTGCGGCCCCCGCATTCGAAAATCACGAACGCTTCCAAAACCCCCGCAGCTCCTTCATCCGAATGGCCTCTTCCGACGTCACGTAGACCGTCGTGGTGTCGAGCGACTTGTGCCCCAGGTTCTGCTGCATGATCTCGACCGGCGTGCCGGCGGCAATGGCATGTGATGCGTGTGAGTGTCGCAGCCAGTGCGTGCTGGCTTCGTTCAGCCGTGCTGCTCCCTGCGGATCGGTTGCCTCCAACTCGGTTGCGCAGGCCTGGAAGAAGCGCTTGATCTGCCGGTAGAGCACACCCGGCGTCAGCGGAGCGGCAGGGCTCGCCGTGTCCCGCTTTGCCCACGGCGCACGCTCAGCCTGATCGGTCGCGTGGCCGAGCAGGGCCACCGGCTCACGAATCTGGGCGGGGTCGCTGGGGAAGCCGCGGGAGTCCAGGTACGCGCCCAGCGCGTGCACGACCTCATCGGGCACTGGCACCTCACGTACACGCGACCCCTTGCCGACCACGGTCAGCCACCAGCCGTCCATGCGTTCGCCGGAGCGGGGGAGGGCGAGACTGCGCCATGCCAGGTCGGCCGTTGTCGCTCCCACGATCTCCGCGAGACGCAAGCCCGTGGCGTAGAGCAAGGGCAAGGCGACCTGCAGCCGCAGGTTCGATGACGTGCGCTCCAGCAGGAACAGGCGCTCCACCACAAACGCCCATTGGTCCTCGGTCAGACTGCGCCCAACGTCCAGCTGTGGTTTGCCACCATTCGTCGCCCGCACGCCGCCCCACGGATTGCCGCTCAGATAGTTCTTGTCGTTGAGGTACCGGTACAGGTTCTGCAGCACGGTCAGGGCATAGGCCTGCGACTCGGGCGACAGCTTGCCCTCGAACGGTTTCCAGCTCGGCGTCCACCGTTCCCGAGAGCGTGGCGCACACCAGTCGTCGGGCACGTCGGCCAGGAAATCGCGGTAGGCGACGCAGTCCTCAGTCGTCATCGACGAGAGCGGCTTGCGCCGAATCCAGATGGCCCACAGCAGAAAGCGTTCTGCCTCCTTGCGATAACTGCGCTGGGTGTTGGACAGGTAGTGCAGCCAATCCAGCGGGCCGGGCTCGGTGATGACATCGCGCCGGCCGGTGCGCCGCCGGGCGATCTCGGCAGGCGGCAGCCCCGGTTTCGAGCGCAGCCAGGTGAGTACCGCCTCGTAGTCGTTCTGGGCGTCCAGCAGGCACTCGACCGGGGGCCGCCGGAAACGGCCGTTACTGCCGTCGAGCGCGGCCGGCACAACGATCTTTTCCAGGGGCAGGAGGCCAGTGCCGGATGCCACCACGCGGTCACGCTCGTGCGCGGTGAGTTGCCGGCGCGGGATCCGGGCGTGTTCGCCCAGTTTGCGCGCCAGCGTGTCGGCGTTCGCGCGCAGGAAGCGCTCGATGGCGTGGGCTTTCTTCTCGCCGACCCCGCGCAGCGCGCGGAACCAGCCGCCGCCCAGGCTGTTGATACGGTCGATCAGGGTGCCGATGGTGGCTACGCCGGCGGCCTCCAGCCGATCCGCGACGCCCGCGGCCAGCCACGCGTGGCAGTGGTCGTCGACCCGCACCGGCTCCGCCAGCACCTGTTCCAGGTCGGCCAGCAGGCGCAGCTGCCGCTCCATCAGCTTGGTCCGGCGCTCGGCCCGCTGCACCGCGTCTCCGAAGCGCTCCCGATAGGCTTCGAGCTGCTCCTCGATGCTGAAGTCATCCAGCCCGTTCTCCAGCGCGAACTCCTCCAGCGCTGGCAACGCGGGTCCGCGCTGCGCAAGGCCGGAGAGGTCGATGCGGATCAGGCGCACCTTGCCGTAGTGGCCGGCGCGGCGCACGGCCGCCGCCAGTTCAGCGCGCAGCCAGGCGGTCATGCGCCGTACCTTCGGGTGCGCGACGAAGGTCTCCTGCGTCAGCTCGGCCTGCGCCTCCAGTTCGCCATCGATGGCCAGGTAGCGCGCCCACATCGGCCGGGCATCCAGCCCCTGGACGACCGCGCGCAGGAACGCGAAATGGCCACGGTGGAGGTGGCGTCGAACGACAACGCGGCGGCGGGTGGGTCGAGTGCGCTTTATTTCACTTTGCAGCGTCTCGAGGCTGGGGGGTGGTTCAGGGTTGTGGTCGGGGTCGAGCGGGTCCATGGGCGGCGAAGCGTTGTCGGGCTTGGGTTTCCGGGCCTGTTGGAAAACGCGAAAAAGTGACGTTCTCGAAAGCGTACATTAATTTCACAGTACATGATAAGAATACTTATCAACCACAGTAAAAAGCGCACTTCACTCGATGGAGTGCGCTTTTAGGCATGTTAGAATCAGCCCAATAGCCTCCATCCAGACCGAAATGTCGTCGCCGACCTCAAAAATGGCGGCCCAGCGCCAAGACTGGGACACTGCCGAAAGCCGCTGCGCTGAGCGTCGCGAGCTGGCAGGCGCGGCGGCCAGCGCGGCCGTCGCGGTAGAAGAGGGGGTAACGGTGCGCTTCCGGCCGATCGGACGGACGGACGTCGATGCTGCAGATCGCTGGACCTTCGGAGGCTATGCCCCAGGCTGGCTATGGTCCCGCGAGTTGACACGGGCTCGCCGTCGGCCGCGCCGCGTGGAGGCCGCCGTTTATGCGGAGTTGCCGGATCACACGCATGTCTTGTGTGGCTTGATCCTGGGGCGGATCAGTAATCGACACGTGGTCGCGTCGATCCACCTGCTCAGCCGTGCGCCGGCACCTAACCCGCTGCAGGGCCGCTTTGCCAAGATCGCAGTGCGCTACCTGGAATTCTGTGCGGCGGCGTTTGACTGCACGACGGCCTCATTGCAGCGGCCCATTCCCGAGTTGGTAGATTTCTACAAAAGCCTGGGCTACTCACGGGTCGTGGAGAAAAAGGGTAAGATTGAGAGACTTGAGCGCGATCTGGGGGCAGTCCTGTCCGCAATGCGCAAGGGAGATCAACCATGAAGCCGACAGCACGCAAAATTCGACGCCAAGCGCTCCTGGCCGAAAAGCCGGAACAGGTCGCCGCGCGCCTCGCCGTGTTCGCCAAATTGACGCGCGAACAGGCGGTCGCGCGCCGGTCGGTAGTGGAGCCCAAAGTAGCAGGATCGGTGTTGGCAGGCCGGCGCGTAAGGGTTGCAGGCTGAGGCCACACTCGCACGTTACAGGAGCCGCCTTCGGGCGGCTTTTTCATATCTGCAATGACTGCATCAGTGCTGAACCATGATCTTTCGGGGGACTTTGAGCGCCTGCTCACGTTGGTGATGCAGCTCGTTGAGTCCCAGGCCGGGCAGCAGATCCCGGTGGACCAGCTTTGGATGAACGATGCGCAAGTGCTGGGCAAAAAATTCTGTTACCACGTAGCCTCGCTGCGCCTGATAGCCCAACCGGTCCAAATCGATATTGCCGGGTATGGCGCAGATCTTCACATCGACCACAGTTCCGTGATGATTCTTGCGCGCGCGGCTCTGGAGACCTACCTCACGTTCGCCTACATCTACGGCAGCAAAGATGTGGAGGTCCGACAATTCCGCCATATGATCTGGCGTCGTGCCGGCCTACTGGACCGACAGGCGTATCCGGCACGTGCGCCAGAGCACCAACAGAAGTTGGCCGACGAGAAGACAAGGATCGATCAACTCCAGATCGAGATCGAAGCCCACGGCGTCTGGCAGCAGTATTCCGAACCGATGCGTAAAAAGGTTCTGAAGGGCGAATGGCGCGCCGGCCAGTCTTGGATCGACACTGGCATCGCCGCCGGTTTCCACCCCGTCTATATCCGCCAAATCTACAGCTTCCTCTGCGGCTACGCGCACTCGAGCTGGCTCAGCATTCTGCAGATTCGCGATGCACAAGCGCTTTGCGACCAGGAGGCGATGGCCGCTAGGTTCGTAAGCGTGGCCCTCGTTTTCATGAGCTTCTTTGCAACGAGCTACGTTGCCTTGTTTCCGCAGGCTGAGGCGGTCCTGGCCAGCAACACCGAAGCGGCCAACCTTGCCCAGCGGTGGCATCTGACCGCTGATCGCCAGTCTGCCCTGTATGGCACAACGAACTGAGCTTGCCGATTCGCCTATGCCCGCCGACCAAAACCCACCTGCTAAGCAATTCCCCCGGAACGAACGAGTGCCGGTGGCGCGCGCGGTTGCCACGACGATAGAACATGCCACGGCCGCCCAAGTCAAAGCGCTGGCGGAGCCGTTCAAGGGAACCTCGGTGGGTCAACGGTTCTTCGGACCTGGCTGGATCGGTGAAGATGGCGTTGCTTGCATAGTGTTCATCGCCCAGGACCGTGACACCATCCAACGGCTACGTCGACAGCGGACGTGCGTCGCAATTGGTTGGCGTTGGAACAACACCCCCTCCATGGTGTTTTCCTTTACGTTGATGACAGAGGGAAAGAATCCCCATCCCCACACACGGTGGATGCGGCCGAGCGCTGATCCAGTGGTTGCGGCGATTCGCCAGCGCGGTCGCTTTCGCATGATCGCCGTTTCGCCGGAGGGGTACCAAACTGTTTGGTTTGAGGCGCAGTTGCATTCGGGTTTTGGGGAAACCGCTCCCTCACTCCAAGGCATGGAGCAGCAATGGCAACATCCGGTGCCTGGACTGCAGGGGTCACGCGAGGGTCAGCGATTCGATCCATTCGAGCGCGAACGAAAGGCTGACACAACCGATGCCGCTCCTGCGATCCCGCTTTGGGCGGAACCCGCGTCAGACGTCTGGTCGGAGCTGAACTATGACGGGCCCTGGGCAGGCGACCTAAATGCAACAGACAAGGCTCGCGTCGCATGGGGCAGGCAGGTGTATCGGAATCGCCGCCTCGCCGCTGGCTTCGTGCGCGGAATTGCAGAGCGACAGGCATATGACCGCGTACCACCGGTCGTCACGGAAGAGGGCAACTGGCTCGGTGAGGGCATTATTGCCGAGCAGGGCAGGGTGCTAGTGGCGCGTGCGCCATTGATCGGACGTTGGCTGGCAGCATTGGCGGGTCCAGCCCCCGATGCGGAAGCTGCGTATCGGGCGTGTGTTGAGGTGCTGCATGACACGTACGCGCTGTTCTGTTTGCTCGACAAGCTGATTCCGCTGCTCAACGATGCGGGCGACCAAATGTTGTCCGAAGCCGCACGTTGGACGTTCGAGGCTGCTCTGTTGGATGACAAGATCACGCAGGGCGGCACCCACCGGCCCTGGTTCGCCAACACTGGGCAACACGGTTTGGAATTGCGTAGTGCGCCGTTCAACCTCGAAGCGTCGCTGTCCGACATCGAGGAGATGTGGCGCAGCGGTCTGGACATGCTGGACCTCATTGACGCGGGCCAGCGCCTCGGGCCAAACGATTTTCCGGTCCCGTTGTCGGATGTCTGTGAAGCCATGCGCGGCGTCGCGCTCGATGGCACCGAAGACGAAGCTGAAGCGACGATTCAGGCGATGCTGCGCGAAGCACAGGAAGCTCGGCAATGGACTATCCCGTGGGGCGCACGAGTAGAAGTGGCGTTCGGCCCATTCGTGGCGGTGCGGATCTTTGAGAACCAAGGCGAGTTCGCGTGCCAATTTCTCGACGCAGCGCAGCGCTACCACCATGTCGCGATTGGCATTGCCAGCGATCCGCCGCGCGCAACAGGTGGCCGCTTGATCCGCCCGCGCGATGATGATGGCGAAGTGACGTGGAACACGGACGCCGAGTTGAGCTTGCAGTTGATCGCAGCTGCGATCATCCGGGACTTTCTTGTGGTGGAGGAGCGAGAGTCGCTGTTTGGTACGCGAACGACAACGCGCCGCAGCCGTGGCCGTGACTTGACGACGGTGGTGTACCTGCCGCGCGTACGCTATAGCCGGCCCAATCTACGGCAGGCGACACAACACGCGCACGAATCTGGTCGTGCCCCACACGCTGTCACTCAACACCTGCGCCGGGCGGCAACAACATCGGCGACTCAGCGTTTTCTCGCACAGCGGTATGGAATGCACCTTCCAGAAGGGTTCACATTCGTGCGCCCACACACTCGCGGGGCAATGGCGGAGGCTGAGCGGGTGCGTGTCTACCGCAGCCGCTCGGCATCGCGCATGATCTACGAAGAGGTATCAACCGCGCCAGAAGGTGCGCGGCCGGCATGGTTTGAGTTCGAGCGGGATTGTATGCAACTGCTCAGGGAACGAGGGCTGCGCGTGATTCACCAGGCCGCCAGTCGGGATGGCGATGGTGGCGTCGATCTATACGCGGTTGACGAGAGCGGCCAATCTTGGATCGTACAATGCAAATGCTGGGCGGCGCATCGCAGTGTCGGCCCGGAAATCGTGCGTGAACTGCATGGGGCCATTGCCTTTGCTGATCGCGGCAGCAGCGGCACCAGCAAAGGGATCGTCATTACCACAAGCCGCTTTACTTCGGGGGCCGCCGAGGTCGGGCGCGAGTTTGGCTTCGAACTAATCGACGGCCAGCAATTTGCTCAGTGGCGCCAAAATCGGCATTGAAGTTGGTTCACTGTATGAGCGAGCACCTTGCCTTGCGAACGTGCGCGCTATCATCGAACGGGCCAAAACCCTCGAAGCACTCCCATGAGATCCCACACACGATGGCTCGCCTGCAACAGTTGTGGCGTCCTGCGTGACCACGTTCCCGAAAATGCCGGCGTAACATCGTTCGACGCGGCACACCGGGTGCAGCTTTGGATCTGCACGATTTGCGGCGCTGCCCACCCGGTCGCACCGGAGCATAGTGATCAGGCCGACCGCGAGCGATTGGAGCGCCTAGGACAGTTGCGACTAATTGAATGAAGAAAGCTTGTCGGCACCCGTTTGACACCGCATTCGGTCAATCGCGTTGCTGAACTATCAACACACACAACGATGAAGGAACGCGGATGAAGTTCTACCATTTCACGTCCGTCTCGTACGCCGAAACGATCCTCTCGATGGGGATTTCGCGTGGCCACGTGAAGCATGGTGACGGAAGCATTCGCAACTCAGTGGTCTGGCTGACGACGGATCCCGATGCTGATGGTCACGGCCTGACGACAGGCGACAAAACGTTGACCGCGAGAGACATGGAGTATCGGGGTCTCCTCGTTTTCAGTGCAATAAGTGACGGTACGAAAAGCTAGCACTGGCGCGGAGGTGGTGTTGGTAGATCGTTGATTTCATTGACTTTCCTGTTCAC